>CALZPS010000137.1 GCA_945827765.1 uncultured Lachnospiraceae bacterium
ACACAAGGAGTATCGTCGGCAGCGTCAGATGTGTATAAGAGACAGGGGATGACCAATGATTATGAGGTGGCTATTGAGGAAGGTGCAACCATGGTTCGGGTAGGAACCGGTATCTTTGGTGTCAGAAATTATTTCTGAAAAGTATAGTGCATGAAATAAATTTGTATGAAAAGGACATACGAGATAGGAGTGTAAGACATGGGTGTGTTTGATAAGTTTCTTGATATCATGAAATTAAATGATGATGATTATGATGATGATTTCTACGATGATGATGAATATTACGATGACGAGGAGTATGAAGAAAAGCCGCGCCGTTCTATATTCGGAAGTAAAAAGAGCAGCAAAGATGACGGTTATGACGACTTTGACATGAATGAAAACGACAAGTTTGCACCTGCAAACAGCAGTAAAATAACACCGATGCGTCAGCCTTCTTCCAGAAGAAACAGTGGTAATATGGAAGTATGCGTGGTAAAACCAAGTTCCGTTGATGATTCCAGAGAAATCACAGAAACCTTATTGGCTGGCCGTACTGTGATTCTGAATCTGGAAGGAATGGATTTGGAAATTGCACAGAGAATTATTGATTTTATTTCCGGAGCAACATTTGCTATCAGTGGAAACCTGCAGAAGATATCCAATTATATTTTCCTGGTTACGCCTACAAATGTTGATATTAGTGGAGATTTGCAGGATCTGTTGGGCGGTTCTATGGAAAACCAAAGCGTCCGCAGCAGATTTTAAGGAAGAATCGCAAAAAATGCGAAAAGAGGAGCAGTTGTTGGAAAAACGTCTGATAGAATTATCAAAGGCGGCATATCATCGTGAGAGAATTACATATTCGGATTTCTTAAATCTGAATGAACTGAATATATTACATTCATTACCAAAAGATAGCCTTTATACAAAATATGAGATATTTGGCGGTTATGAATCGGCAGAGCGTCAGTTGGCAGCATTTATACCTGATGCTCTTTCTTTGCGTGGTGCATCCGAAAGAAGGGAAGAACTCTTTGCGGATGCAATTTCAGTGATTCGAATAGAACCCCTGCAGACAAAGTTCTCTGAGGAACTTTCCCATCGGGATTATTTGGGTGCCATACTGAATCTGGGGATAGACCGCAGTAAAATCGGAGATATTGTGATAGAACATCATCGGGCATATCTCTTTGTAAGACCTCAGATGAAAGACTTCCTTTTGGAGAATTTGTGCCGGATTCGTCACACTTCTGTTATGGTAGAGGAAGAAATGCCGGAAAACTTTTCCTACGTCCCCAAATTTGAGGAAATAAGAGGAACGGTTGCCTCTGTACGTCTTGACAGCCTTTCTTCACTGGCATTTGCGACATCACGCAGTAAGCTGTGCAATTTGATAGAAGAGGGGAAGGTATTTGTAAACGGACGCCTGATTACTTCCAATGCTTACCAGCCAAAAGAAGAAGACCGGATATCCGTGCGTGGTATGGGAAAATTCCAATACAAAGGAATTACAGGTATCACAAAGAAGAACAGAACATCTGTTTTGATTCACAAATATGTCTGATAAAAGGAGCGTTTCGGATGAAAAACGATAAATTATGGAAAAACTATTTGTATGCATGCATAGCCTGTCTGATTTTGACAGCGCTTGATCAGTTTACAAAGCACCTTGCGGTTATCCATTTAATGAATCAACCTTCTCTTGTATTGATTCCGGGAGTATTTGAACTGCAATATCTGGAAAATCGCGGGGCGGCTTTCGGAATGTTTCAGGATAAGCAGATTATTTTTTTTGTGGGAGCAGCTTTTGTTTTTCTGGTTATCGCATATTTTTATGCAAAAATTCCTCATCAGAAGCGCTATTACCTGATGAGAAGCTATGCGGTACTAATTATTTCCGGCGCCGCAGGAAATATGATGGACCGTGTACGATTAAAATATGTGGTCGATTTTTTCTATTTTAGTTTAATTGATTTTCCCATCTTTAATATTGCGGACTGCTATGTCGTGATTGGCTGCATTTTATTTGCCTTTTCTCTTTTGTTTTATTATACAGAGGAGGAGCTTGCCATTTTTTCATTCAAGAAATCATCATAGAAGGAGTATATGCAATTGATGGAGGAACTTTGTTTTGAAGTGTCAGAAGAGGGGGAACGCGTTGATAAATATCTGGCGATACAATTGCCGGATAAAACCCGCTCTTTTATTCAAAAACTGATAAAGGAAGGTCATGTGACGGTCAAGGATATCCCCGTGAAGGCAAATTATAAGCCACGTATCGGTGATAAGCTTTATGTGGAGATTCCACCGTGAGAAGAACCGGCGGACATTCTCCCGGAAGATATCCCGCTTGATATTCTTTATGAAGACACAGATATTTTGGTGGTGAACAAACCCAAAGGAATGGTGGTGCATCCGGCTCCGGGGCACTACACACAGACATTGGTCAATGCGGTCATGTTTCACTGTAAAGATCAGCTTTCAGGTATCAACGGCGTGACGAGACCCGGAATCGTACACCGGATTGATATGGATACCACGGGGTCACTTTTGATATGTAAAAACGATTATTCCCACCAGGTAATGGCTAATCAGCTAAAGGAACATTCAATTACCAGAAAATATCATGCGATTGTACATGGAAATCTGAGAGCAGATACTCAGACTATCAATGCGGCAATCGGGCGGCATCCAACGGATCGCAAAAAAATGAGTACCCATGCCCCTAACGGAAGGACGGCAATCACACATTGTCGTGTGTTGGAACGTTTTGGAAATTATACTTATGTAGAATGTAGCCTGGAAACAGGGCGCACGCATCAGATTCGTGTGCATATGTCCAGTATCGGACATCCGATTCTCGGTGACAACGTGTACGGACCCGCAAAATGCCCTTATAAACTGCAGGGGCAAACATTGCATGCTAAAATCTTGGGCATTATCCATCCTGTGACAGGAGAGTACATGGAGTTCGATGCGCCTTTGCCGGAATATTTTCAAAATCTTTTGGAATTATTCCGAAAACAAGTACATGGATGACATTTATATAAATTTGTTATTTTGTATAAAATCTTGTTAAAATGTATTGTGGTTATTGTAAAAATCATCCATTTCCGCTATAATATAAGAAAAACATTGGCATATTTGCGGCATCCTGAATCTGATGAGCACAAATGCCAAATATCATAAAATTGCTTGTTTGAATGGGAGGAATGCTGATATGAAGACTAATACGATTATTACAATCGGCAGACAATTTGGTAGTGCGGGAAGAGAAATCGGAAATAAGATTGCGAAAGATCTTGAAATAAAGCTTTATGATAAAGAGATGCTTGCACGTGCTGCAAAGGAGAGCGGCATCTGCGAAGACATTTTTGAGACACATGATGAGAAACCAACAAATAGCTTTTTATATTCACTCGTCATGGATACTTATTCCATAGGATATACAGGAAGTACCTATACTGATATGCCAATCAATCATAAGGTATTTCTGGCACAATTTGATGCCATTAAAAAGATTGCGGATGAAGGGCCATGTATTTTGGTCGGACGTTGTGCAGATTATGCACTGGAATCATACGACAATGTGGTAAGTGTTTTTATTCACGCAGATTTGAATGCCAGAATACGCAGGATTGCACGCATTTATGACCTCCCGGACAACAAAGCGAAAGATATGATTCTTAAGGCGGATAAACAGCGCGCAAGCTATTACGACTATTATACAAACAAAAAATGGTCTGACGCAGGAAGTTATGAACTATGTTTGAACAGTTCTATGCTCGGTATTGATGGAACCGCAAAGATGATAGAAGAATATGTTGCTTTAAAAGAAAGTATTTCGATAAAAAACACAAAAATATGATGATATCAGGGCTTTCAGGGTCATGCAGTCAGATTATGCATGACCCTGAAAAGCTTTACCGGAGCTTATCGCGTGTGTGGGATTCTTTCCGGCCATCCCTTTAGCTCCCCGTTAAGAATCGCGTGAAACATCCGTTCTCTGGCTCCTGGATGCTCTGTGTTTAATTGTTTTAATAGTTCTTTTGCGTATTGCCGTTTTGTATAACCGTCCACCGGACATTTACTTTCCACAACCGGCAAGTTGTATTTATTGCGAAATCCGCATACTTCCATCTCATCAACAAACATAAGCGGACGTATGACCGTCAATTCCATACGATCAAGGTAGGTCTTTGGGGAAAAAGAGTAAAAACGTCCTTCAAAAATGAGTGAAAGCAGCATCGTTTCAATGATGTCATCTTTGTGATGAGCATATGCAACCTTGTTGCAGCCCAATTTCTTAACAGCTTCGTTTAAAGCACCTTTGCGCATTTTGGCACAGAGTGAGCAAGGATTGGATTCCTTACGGATATCAAATAAGATATGGTAAATATCAGATTTTACAATATGGTAAGGAATTTCTAATTCTTTGCAGAGTTGAGTTATGGGTGTCAAATCAAAATTCTCATAACCCAAATCAACAGTCACAGCTGTCAAATCAAACTTTTTGGGATAAAATCGTTTTAGTCCATGTAATGCGTATAACAAAGTCAGGCTGTCTTTTCCGCCAGAAATACCGACAGCTATATGATCGTTTTCTTCAATCATCTGATATTCATCGACCGCTTTTCTGGTATAGCTCAATAACTTCTGTAATTGCATGTCGTTTATATATCCTTTCTCTTTAAATGTTTTAAATTATTTTTTCGATTTTTGACTCATTCATGATTCCTCTTCACGCAGCCGAACCGCTTTCGCAGCAAGCCGGCGGCGGTCCTCATCTATTGCGGCATAATGTTTTTTTGTCGTATTCACATCTTTATGTCCCAGCACATCCGCCACAAGATAAATATCACCTGTTTCTTTATACAGAGCGGTTCCGTATGTACTGCGCAGTTTATGTGGGGTGATTTTTTTGTTTGGAGTCACTTGACGGGCATATTTTTTTACCATGTTTTCTACTGCCTGAACACCGATCCTTTTCCGTTGGGTTGAAAAAAAGAGGGGATACTCATGACCCGGAAGGGGAGTAGTGGCATTCGTTGT
>CALZPS010000138.1 GCA_945827765.1 uncultured Lachnospiraceae bacterium
ACACAAGGAGTATCGTCGGCAGCGTCAGATGTGTATAAGAGACAGCCTTACGGACTTTTCATCATATGCATTTGACTTTGAATATCTGGGGATTCCCGTCATTCACTTTATTCCGGACACGGAAGAATTCAAATCCGGATTGAATGGATATCGGGAGTTGAATTATCCGAAGTCATTTTGGGATGATGTGGCAAACAATCATGCAGATACTGTGAAGAAACTGTGGGAGTATTCATGGCAGAAAAACGAGGGGGCGATAGCTACATTTTATTCTGTGGCAAATATCAGGGATGAAATATATTACAATATAAAAAATGTAGAATATAGGCAGTAAAGAGGAAAGGGCAAATGTGAAATAGTGAAAAGGGAAGTACAATAAATGTTACGTGTCAATCATATTAATAATATACATGATTATTGCTATTCCAAGTTATACTGAGGGGGCAAGAAATATATCTGGTGAATGAAGAATGTGGAAAAGAAGGATTGGATTCGGGGTCTTATGCGCAGGATGTAGCAGATGCGGTGAATGTCAGAGAACAAGAAATCGTGACAAATTTCAGTCACAACAGACCAGATGGGCGAAGTTGTTTTACAGCACTTGATTTGTGCGAAGGATTAACTACCAGAAAAAAGAAGGAAGGATACACAATGAAACATTCAAAAAATTTACACATCAACCAATGGCTGGGGTACACCTTGCTTGCTATCTATGCTGTTGTAGCAAGCGGTATGATATACTACTGCATAAAATTAAATATGTTCCCAGCAATTTATCTCGTGGTGATTGCCGTTGTCCTGTCAATCTTAGGTGTTGTGTTTTTTCTCATGCATAAACGGCTGGGAACATCCATCGCCGCGAGTATATTGACAGTGATTTCCATCGTGGTTTGTATGGTGGGTACATTTTACATTTTCCGTACCAATCATACGCTCGCGGAAATCACCACTGCGGATACACAGCTTGACATCGTATCGGTCTATGTGATGGACGATGACCCGGCGGAAGTGCTGGAGGATATCAAGGGATACAAAATCGGGATTCTTGAAAGCACAGACCGGGAAAATACCGACAAAACGATAGATGATTTGGAAGATTCGCTAGACTTTGTATTGGATACTATCGAGTATGAAAATTTATTTACAATGATGACTGACCTGAAAAAGCAGGAAATACAGGCCATCATCATAAATAACGCTTATGTGGGGATTGCTGCCGATGTGGAAGAATATAACTGGGTATCCACGGACATCAGGAAAATCACGGAAGTAATGCATGAGATTGAGATTGTTGCCGATGATAAGCTGCCGGTGGATATGCCGGAGACATTTGTTATGTATCTGAGTGGAATTGATACTTACGGCGGAATTTCCGCACGCTCCCGCAGTGATGTAAATATCCTTGCGGTGGTCAATACAAAGACGAAAAACGTACTGCTTTTATCCACTCCGCGCGATTCGTATGTAGACTTTTCGGTGACAGGCGGTGCCAAGGATAAACTGACCCATGCCGGTATTTATGGAGTGGAGGCATCCATTGATGCACTGGAACGACTGTATGGGATTCATGTTGATTATTATCTTCGGGTAAATTTCACAGGATTTATCGAGATTATCGATGCCCTTGGAGGAGTTGAAGTGTATTCGGATTATGATTTTTCCGTGCGAAATATCCGCAGCTATCAGAAAGGCATGAATCAATTGACAGGTCTTGAGGCATTGGCATTTGCCAGAGAACGGTATAGTTTCCCGGAGGGTGATTTCCAACGCGCGAAGAACCAGATGGAAGTCATCCGTGCCGTGATCCAAAAGTGCGCATCTTCTTCGATGCTTGTGAATTATACTTCTGTCATGAATGCGGTTGCCGGCAGCTTTGAGACCAATATGCCGAATGATCAGATTGCGGCACTTGTGAAGATGCAGCTGTCTGATATGGCCCAGTGGAATGTGACTTCGTATACAACGGACGGACATTCCAGATATGCACAGACATACTCCATGCCGGGGACGGATCTGTATGTAATTGATTTGGATCCTGCATCCATTGAGGAGGCGAAACGGCTGATTCAGGAAATATATAATACGGAAACGCAGAATCCCGAGGTGCGGGTGGAATAAGAGTATATTTATTTAACGGATTTATTACGCCAAAGCACAATAAGCTATGGCGGCATTGACTATTCTGGCGATATTGTGGTAAAATGTTGGCACGTTAAAATAAGGGAGGAATTACAGATGATAAGCCCGGTTTCCGTAATGAAAATGCTCGGGGAGCGAAAGACATTTATCGCGAACCATCCGGAGTTTTTTGGATTTGTTGTAAGTACATTCGGCAAAAAAATAGATGCCGGAACCATGATAGAATTGAAGGTGACCCGACCGGGAGAGAAAGCTGAGGTTTCGACGGTTGAAGTGCAGGAGTCAGAATTGAAATTATTTGAGGCATTGCAGGATGTGATGTCCTGATTCCTGTTTCTGCGAGACAAAAAGTATGAAGAAACAGAAAGCAATAGATACTGATAGAAAAAACATGCAGATATCATGGTAAGGAGTACATTAGAATTGGAAAACTATATTGAAACAGAACACCGTCGGCAGAACATGCGTGTGCAGAGGAGAAACAGATATTTTACAATAGGATATATATGCTGTCTGTTAGTGATTGCGCTGGCCGCAGGATTTTTGGTGGAGAAGGAAAAAGCTGCGCAGGAAGTGAGTAATACAAAGCAAGAAGGGACAACGAGCGATGTGCCGAATCTCACTTTGCCCATAGAAGAACAGCCACAGGTGACAAAAAAAGGATTGATCAATAATGAATTCCTGACATTGGTCAATCCGTGGCATGCAATTACCGGGGAAAATGAGGTGAAACTGGCAGAATTAAGTAATGGATATTTGGTAGATGAGCGTTGTTATCAGGATTTGCAGAATATGATGGATGACTGCCGTGCATCAGGGATGACGCCGGTGATTTGTTCCGCCTACCGTACTCATCAAAAACAGGAGACCTTATTTAACAATCAGATGAATGCCTATATCGCGCAAGGATACTCCGAGGAGGACGCGAGGACGGAAACTGCAAAAAGCATTGCTGTTCCGGGGACAAGTGAGCATGAGCTTGGCCTGGCACTGGATATCGTGGATTATAATTATCAGTTGCTAAATGAAGGGCAGGAAGATACGCCGACACAGAAATGGCTGATGGAGAATAGCTGGAAATATGGCTTTATCCTGCGTTATCCGAACGATAAAAGTGAGATTACAGGCATTATTTATGAGCCGTGGCATTATCGCTATGTGGGAAAAACAGCGGCGGCGGAAATCTTTGAAATGGGAGTTTGTCTGGAAGAATATCTGGAAGAGTAGGGAAAATCCAGGTGTGCTGTTGGAGGCACCGGGAGGTTCAAGCGAAAAGGTTAAGAAATATTTAAGATTTATGTCGGGGGATTATTAAACTCCCGACTTTATCATTTTATCGTAAACTCAATGAAGAGACTGATTCAAAAGATGAGAATGTGATGCGTGCAAATACCAACGTGAAACTAAGAAAAACGGGAGGAAATGAAGTGGACTGCGAAACGATACTGGTTGTGGATGATAACAGAGAAATCGTGTATTCTATCAGCGAATTGCTGAAGTATGAAGGATACAATGTCGTGAAAGCGTATGATGGGATGGAAGCATTGGAGGCAGTAGAGGCAAATAAGATAGATCTCATTCTTCTGGATGTGATGATGCCGAGGCTGAATGGACTTTCTGCCTTAATGAAATTGCGGGAGCATCACAAGATTCCGGTCATCATCCTGTCGGCAAAGACGGAGGAGAGCGACAAGGTATCCGGTCTCGTGCTGGGGGCGGATGATTATATCAGCAAACCTTACAATTCTGCAGAATTGATTGCCAGGGTAAAGGCACAGCTGCGCAGGTATAAAATGTGGGGCAATGCGATGCCGAAGGCAGACGAGGACAGATTGGTAAACGGAGGACTGGTGTTGGATAAAAAGCAGCGTATCGCATTGATTGACGGACAGGAGGTTCGCTTGACAGCCAAGGAGTATCAGATTTTGCTGCTTTTCATGGAACATCCCGGACAAGTATTTTCTTCCGAACAAATTTACGAGCATGTCTGGAATGAGGCAGCAGATTTTGCTGTGGAAAATACAGTTATGGTACATATTCGTCACATTCGGGAGAAAATTGAGATTGACACAAAGAATCCAAGATATGTAAAGGTGGTGTGGGGAATTGGGTATAAAATGGAAAAATATGAATGAGAAAGGCGAGGAGAAACAAAAGAGTGGAAAGCCGGACATTAAAATCCGGGATGTCGCGGCGATAATTGTGAAGAACAAAACTGTACAGAAAGGTGTTGCTGTTCTGCTCGGTGCGATAGGGATTGTGTTTTTAATCAATCTCTTTGGTTATTATTATTACACGAGTACTACTACGTGGTTTGTGGGTGCGTGGATTAATCTGTTTTTGAGTGTGCCGGTCATTGTGTTTGTGTCCGCGTGGCTGGAAAGAAAATACAAGGACTGGATTCCGGCGGCTGAGCATTTTTACGAGGAGTGGAAAGAACAGTATAAGCGGCAACAGCGAATGATACTTCGTGTTTTTTTACTCTTGATGGTTTTTGCCTGTGTGATATTTATGAACCGTTACGAATTTTATGGTTACAATTATGCCAAATTTTATTTGTTGTTTGCTACGTTTATCCTGCAATGTGCAGTCAGCGAAATTCTTGTCATCCGTTTTATGATGAAACGGCTTGATATGTATATGAATCAGATAAATGAAATCAATAAGGATACAGTGGAGCAGGCACTGGCAAAGGCGCTGGAAATTGAAAAAACGAGTATGGAGAAGGTATCGCGCAGTGACCAACTGAGGATGGATTTGATTACGAATGTCTCGCATGACTTGAAAACACCGCTGACCTCCATGGTGGGGTACATCGAACTGCTGAAAAAAGAAGAGCTGAGTGACTGTCTCTTATACACATCTGACGCTGCCGACGATACTCCTTGTGTA
>CALZPS010000139.1 GCA_945827765.1 uncultured Lachnospiraceae bacterium
CACAAGGAGTATCGTCGGCAGCGTCAGATGTGTATAAGAGACAGCTCTCAATACAGACAATGTATCTACCGTCACTCTTGATTCAGCCGACCCCCCTGTCACTATCAGGGAAAATGTCCGCAAAATCAGCCGTCGGGATTTACGTATTCTTCCGCGCAAATACTGGAACATCGCCAACAACAGTTTTCTCATGCACGGCTATCATAATTATAACCATCTTCTCCTTGTTGAAAAAGATGGTTACTACATGATTGGAGTTCCCGGCATATACAGTCTCCGGGAATCCCATGCTGCCAGTTTGTTTGGATTTCCCAGTTTCACTGATGAGTATAATCAAAAGCTGGCACTTACGGATGAAGAGCAAAATGATTATGGCACCTTTGGTTACTGGTGTTGTGAAATCAGATAATCCCTTTTAATTCCTGATACAGCCGTTTTGCGTAACTGTCAGTCATACCGCACACGTAATCCGTCACCAAAAGCAGGCGGAGATACAATTTCTCCGCTTTGCTCTTCCCCTGTGCCTGTGTCAGATACGCCTTGCGGTAATTATCCGAGATAACCGACACGATTCGTTCATTCAGTGCGGTCAATTCATGCTCAGTGTCATAATACAACACTGCCTGCACCAGCTTGTCCATCAGGAAATCCAGTATCACGGCCTCACTGATTTCATGGCGATAAATGTCATTGGAAGAAAATACATATCGATAAGAAAGATCTCCCAGAAGTTCCATCAATTCTTCGCCATATGTGCCATGAAACAAGTCGTATTTGTAAGTACCATCCATAATAGCATCATAATTGGAGGTAAACCCGAAAGTTACGCAACTAATCAAAAATGCCTGTGCTCGCACAATCCAGTTTTTGACAGCATAACTCTCCGGGCTTTTCGCCCCCTGCTGTATGCCGCGCGCATAGAGATTTTGCAGTCGTTCCAATGCGCCAAACTGAATTTTTGCCCCGCTTTCATCCAGTTTCTTCAGTTCTTCATGCAACTTTTAATAATATAGATATCCCTTTATAAATGCATCTTCGATATCTGCTGTCTTATAAGCTAAATCATCTGCCGCTTCCAATATAAAAGTCAGCGGATGTCTGTTATCCCCCGCCCCGGTCGCAGTGGAAACTGCCTCAAATGTCTCCCGATCGGCGTAATAATAGCCCATTTTCTTATCTTTGATATTACCTGTAGACTTATCAATTCCAATGGAAGCAACCCCGTATTTGATACTCGTGTTCAATAAGGCATAGGTCAGGTTCATCCCATATTCGTCTACCAAATAATGAAGTTTAGTCACCAGCCGCAAAGCCTGCGCATTACCCTCAAAGTGATAAAAATCTTCGCGCATCTGTTCACTCAAAATCTGTTCCACCGGCTGGCCTTCAAATTCCAGATGTTTCAGATTACGGACAAACCAGTCACGAATCGCAGCCTCACCGAAATGTCCGAACGGGGGATTGCCGATGTCGGGAATCAAACCCGCACACTGTAAAATATGGCAGATATCCTCTTTCATCTGCGGCGTGAACCCGGCATCCGGCCGATGCGTCAGGATATGCTCCCCGATATTCTGCCCCAATGATTTTCCAAAAGAAGACACTTCCAGAGAATGGGTCAGCCTCGTGCGGATAAAGTCGCTCTGATCCAACGGAAATACTTGTGTCTTATCCTGCAGCCGCCGAAAGGATGCACTGCCGATAATACGGTGATAATCCTTCTCAAATTCGCTTCGCAAATCCGAAGACTTATAGGTCAGGTTCCTGCTGCCTCTGCTCCGTTTGGTTGACAAAAGTGTCGCCCATTCCATATATCATCACTATCCTTTTTCTTAGCGCTGTACTACTGTAAGACCTTTTAATCCAGATAGGTCGGTTCTCTGTAATCTCTGCCCAGCTTTGCTTTCAAACGCTCCTGATACCCCAAAAATGCCCATTCTGTCATGTCCATCCAACCGTGTTCAGCGCGGTCATAGACCTGCACATATCCAATTCTGGTCGGATGCATCCGCACACTGTTGGACTGATACTCATGTCCGGTATATGGATTCATCTCACCCAATTCCAAATTTTCCTCTGCATCTTGATATCTCAATACCGGTTCAAAATCATCAGAATCCATCGAAATCGGCGTCCTGGATGGGCGTATTACTCCACTGTTCTTCGTCGCTCCGGCATTCTGACTGGTTGATTTATCCCCTTTCTGTTCCAAATCTTCGTCTGTAATCTTGGTAAAACGGCGTGTCTCGCCTTTTTCTTTTTTATCCTGCCCGCTGAGCTTTCTTAAAAAGATTGCTCCGGTATGGAAAAAATCTCTCCGCGTTTCCTTCTCTTCTGCCGGTTCAGGCGCCGCAGCATATTCCTCCGGCTCAGACTCGGAAACATATTCCTCCGACTCAGACTCGGCAACATATTCCTCCGACTCTGACTCGGCAGCATACGTTTCCTCTTCCACTTTTTCCGTCTCACCCTGCTCGTTCATCTCCGGTATGCTCTCTGAATCATCCTCTTCGAAAGGCATATCAGGCTCATCCAATTTCTGATATATCCCATATACCTCACCAATGGTCATATCCTGTTCATTGGCTGCCATCACAGACTCTCCCTGCATGATTTCCAGCGCCTTGGCAACATCTGCTTTTTCCCTTTCTGACAATTGCAAATCCTCTGCTGCTGCCAGTTTGTCCTCTTCAGACATCGAACTCTGCCCGGACTTTTTGTCTCCTGCACATTCTGCCACCGCAGTATTTCCACGCTTGTGTGACTGCGCTCTGTCCGCATATTTTAAAATCACTTCTTCTGTCGGGATAGCCTGTGTATCCTCCGACTTCTCCAGTGGGAATATACTCAGATAGAACGGGCATTCCAAGATTGCCGCGATAAGCCTCATGTCCTGCTCCTGAAAGTTATCCCTGTTCAGACGCTGTGTCAGATTCTGCCTGGACATCACTTTGCCGGTGCGTTCTTCAATCGTCTCTGCCAGTTCCTTGATTGTCATACCTCTTCTTTTGAGAATAATTTTGACCTGTTCACCAAATGATAAATCTTCCATATTGTACCTCCTTATTAACTTTTCTTCTGCTCCCTTTCCGCAAAGGATATGACAACAGCACGAAAACTCACTGTCTGTCGGACAGTTCCCCCGAGTTTCGCTCTCTGTCATATGTATTATACTCCAATGTATCATATATTTTTATCTCGTAGTGTCAGGGTCAAAAGATATTTGACCATAATCTCATTCTAGCAAATCAAAATGTAGCCGTCAATACTCATTCCCGGCTTTTTCAGCAGTCGTTACATCTCCACGTTCCTGCCACACATTTCGCCTGTTTTACTGTTTCCGGAAGTGGATTTCTTTTGTCTCTGCATCCATGGACTCTATGATTGCCAGTGACTCCAACTGATAGCCCAGATTGCGGATACTCCTTCCACCGGACTGGAACCCCTTCTCCACGGCAATCCCAATGCCTTCCACCGTCGCACCCGCAGACTGTACAATCTGAATCAGTCCCTGCAATGCACATCCATTTGCCAGAAAATCGTCAATAATCAGTACATGGTCCTGCGCTCCTAAGAACTTCTGGGACACAATCACATTATTCTTGCAGCGATGTGTAAAAGATTCCACCTCTGCCACATACATTTCCCCGTCCAGATTGATACTTTTCGACTTTTTGGCAAATACAACCGGCACATGAAAATGCTGTGCTGCCACACATGCAATGCCGATTCCGGATGCCTCGATGGTCAAAATCTTATTAATCGGTTTTCCGGCAAACCTTTTTTTCCACTCTGCCCCCATCTGGTCGAACAATTCTATATCCATCTGATGATTCAAAAAGCTGTCCACTTTCAGGACATTTCCCTCTTTTACAATACCATCTTTTACAATTCGTTCCTCTAAAAAGTTCATCTGCGGTGCTCCTTCTTTTCTGTACTTATCACGCTTGTCCGAACGGCTTTCTTACTCTTAATTAGGTGCCTGCCAGCCGTGAATCAATCGACGTCAGGCTCATTTGTCGGGCAACTCATAAATGAATCACGGGGTCAAAAGCTTTGACCCCGACATTAAATTTTTTCAAAATCCGATGCCGGATGTTTGCAAAGCGGGCAAATGAAATCCGCCGGAAGTTCTTCTCCCTCATACACATAACCACATACCTTACATACCCATCCGGTCTTTTTCGCCGGTTTGGGTGCCGGTTTGACATTCTTTTGATAGTAGCTGTATGACAGGGATTCAGAATCACTTAATACTTTTGCATCCGTCACATCAGCCAAAAACAACGTATGTGTACCCAAATCCGTCTCCGAAACTACCTTTCCGGAAATGTATGCGTTTGCCACGCTGCCGATATATGGAATCCCATTTTTCGCATGTGGGTAACATGCCGTCATCTTATTCACATTCTTTCCACTCTGGAACCCAAAATGCCGGAAAATGTTGAATGCTGCATTTTCTCCCAGACAAGATACGTTAAATTCCTTCGTCCGCATAATCATGTCATGAGTATAATTTGCTTTATTCACCACAATAATAATACGATTAGGACTGGTTGTCACCTGCATCGCCGTATTGATAATACATCCGTTTTCTTTCTCTCCTTCTTTGGCTGTCAAAACAAACAATCCATATGTAAGTTTGTACATTGCTGCTTTATCCATCCTGCACCTCCTGAAAATGTTTTTTTTTAGTATACCACATTTTCTCCGAAAACTGCAACCAAAGGTGAGATACTATTTTTTTAACGTTTTTTCATACTGTGAATGATAACGCGAAAATGTAAAAACCGTCAGACAATCTTCGTTCTGACGGTTTTTTGCGCACACAAAAAGCGGGTGATGGGAATCGAACCCACGTATCCAGCTTGGAAGGCTGGTGTTCTACCATTGAACTACACCCGCATAAAACATACCTGCGGAAACTCGGGGTGACAGGATTCGAACCTGCGACCTCCTGGTCCCAAACCAGGCGCTCTAG
>CALZPS010000140.1 GCA_945827765.1 uncultured Lachnospiraceae bacterium
ACACAAGGAGTATCGTCGGCAGCGTCAGATGTGTATAAGAGACAGCTTTACTGGTATATGGCATTCGCACACGTTCGGTAAATCATTCATGGAAAATTGCCGTCGGTGCCGGAGCGGTATCAGGAGTTGTGCTTGGTCTTGTGGGAAATATCATCCTGAGCGTACATATTTCGCCGATTTCTCTGATTATCAGCGCCGTACTGGCAGCGGCATTCGGATTTCTGGCCGAGCTGCTGTTCTTGTCCGTTGACTATACAAGCGCGGAATTTGTGGAATTTGAAGATGATGAATATCATTATTATGTGAAGGCGATTCCTAAGGTTGGTGTGAGCGTACCAGAGAAAAGCGTAAAGCATATCACAAGACATCGGGATAAATCAATATCTGCAAAGAGAGCCGGTCAACAGAAGGATAAGAGAGAAGACAGCAGTAAAACGGCAACATATTCAGAGGAAAATGAACCCGGGCTGGAAGAGAATACAGAAGATATTCTGCTGACAAGAAGCCTGAGCAAAGAATTGGGTTTAGAAGAACCGGATTTTAACAAGTAAGATTGAAAATAGCAGATCAGGAACTGCTCGGAATCAGTAAAAACAAAGGAAGTAATCGGAAATTCAGGAGGTGATCTAAGGTGAGCATGTGGGTGGAAAATTTTTTAGGAAAATACTTCAATGGTTTTTATATTCCCTCAATTGGCTTTACCGATGTTCTGGAGATTTTGATTATTTCGATAATTGTATACGAAGTAATGCTGTGGATTAAGAATACCAAGGCATGGATGCTTTTGCGGGGAATCATTGTTCTTGGACTTTTTATTCTGGTGGCGATAATTCTCAGAATGGATACGATTCTGTTTCTGGTGAAGGAATCTATCAATGTACTGGCAATTGTTGTAGTTGTCGTGTTCCAGCCGGAATTGCGCCGTGCACTGGAGAAAATTGGTGAGAATAATTTTCGAAAATTCAGCAGTCTGTTCGACCGCACACACGAGAACCGACGCTTTACAAATGAGACATTGTCAGCTATCGTGAATGCGTGTTATGAGATGGGAAAGGTAAAAACAGGTGCACTGATTGTTGTTGAGCAGGCGATTTACCTGACAGAATACGAGGCGACGGGAATTGAGCTGGATTGTAAGGTGTCCAGACAGGTGCTGTTAAATATATTTGAGCATAATACACCTCTGCATGATGGTGCGGTGATTATCCGGGGAGACAGGATTACCTCAGCGACTTGTTATCTTCCATTATCGGACAATATGCAGATTAGCAAGGATTTAGGAACAAGGCACCGGGCGGCGTTGGGCATGAGCGAGATCAGCGATGCCCTTGTGATTGTGGTGTCCGAAGAGACAGGGCTTGTTTCGGCTGCGTTCGGTGGCAATCTGTTGAGAGGTATTACTCCGGATGTGTTGGAAGAAAAGCTTGGCCAGATTCAATATAGAAACTCCGAAATCAAGAAGTTTTCTGTATGGAAAGGATGGCATAAAGATGACAAAAAATAAATTTACTCAGAATTTAGGACTGAAAATAGCGGCATTTTTGTTTGCCGTTGTGGTCTGGATCTTGGCAGTCAATATTGACAATCCGGTGAAAAGTGTTGTTTTGCGAAATGTTCCGATTACTGTGATAAACGAGGAAGTGGTCACGAATAAGGGGAGAACCTATCAGATATTGGATGGCATACAGACTGTGAATGTGACAGTATACGGAAAACGTTCCGTGGTATCTAACCTCGACAGCAGCAACATAGTTGTCACGTTGGATTTGAGTGAAATGGAAATAAATACATATCTGGTTCCGCTCAGCGCGAGTGTGCAGGGATTAAGCGCGCAGGATCAGACATCTATTACAAAGATTGAGACAAATCCGAAGAACCTTCAGGTGAAAATAGAGGACAGTATCATAGCGAATTTCCCGATTTCTGTCAGTGTGACCGGAACACCGAGAGACGGCTATGTTGTGGGTAAGATGACGACTAATCCTGAAAAAATCAGTATCGGTGGTCCGGAATCGTTGGTGAACAGCATCGCAAGGGTAGTGGCGAAGGTGAATGTATCAGGAAAGTCCTCAGACTGCACGCTGCCTGCAGAGCTACTTTTATATGACGGCAACGGCAATGTGATGGATACGAGTATGTTGTCGAATAATCTGGGAGAAGAGGGACTCAGTGTCAATATACAGATGCTTCGCAGTAAAGATGTGAAACTGAATTTTCAAATGACCGATACGTCTGCGGAGGGCTATATATGCACCGGATGGAGCTGTGAGCCGGAAAGCATTCAGGTGTGCGGGACAAAAGAGGTGATTGCGGCCTTGAGTGAAATTACGATCCCTGCGAGTGCGATTGAACTGGAAGGAGCCAACAGTAAACAAGAGGTGACTGTGGATATTACGCCATATCTTCCCGCCGGAGTGAGCCTGCTGGATGATAGTGCAAATACTGTGTTGTTGACGGTTACCATTGAGCAAATCGGAACGAGGACAATTGAATTTCCGGTAGAGTCTATCCGTATTGATAATCTGGCAGAAAACTTGAAAGTAAGTTTTGGAAACACAGGTGTTGTGGCAGTGCGTTTTACGGGAACGGAAGAAGCATTGGATAAACTGGATATCCGCAATGCTGTTTCCATAGATTTGGATAATTATACAAAGGGGATCTATGAGGTAGAAGTGGAAATTGAGGAGTTGGTTTCGGATGTCAGTCTGCTTGATAATCCGAAGATACAAGTAATTTTGACTGAAAAACAAGATGAATAGAGGATTTAAGATATGGTTCATGCAAAGGTTACAATCAAGAATCCCACAGGTCTGCATTTGCGGCCTGCGGGACAATTCTATGAAAGCGCTGTAAAGTTTAGCAGCAAAATCATGGTGGAAAAGACATCTAAAAATAAAATAATATCAGCAAATGCAAAGAGTGTACTCAGTATACTCGGTGCATGTATCAAGAGCGGAGATGAAATTACGATAACCTGCGATGGGGAGGATGAAGATGAGGCACTGAGAGAGATGGCGCGAATCGTGGAAGAAGGCTTGGGGGAGTAAGATTTAAATGTCAGGGAAAAGAAAAAGGAATTATAAAGGGGTAAAAAAGAGAAAAACTGAGAGAAAAAAAGGCCAAATCCATTTCTGGATATTCTTACAGGCACTTGCCAGTCTGATATTTTTTGGTGTCGTCATTTTGTTGGATATGTTCCCCATGAAGTATCTCTTGATGATTGCGGTCGTATTATTATTATTGTGGAGCATTACCATGAATCTTCAGATCGCCCATAGAAAGACAAGAGGTTTGGGAAAAATACTGAGCCTGCTGCTGATTGTGGTTTTGGCAGCGGGCAGTTACTATGTAATCAGGACAAATGATATGATTCATATGATTGCGAACGGCGGGCACAAATCACAGATGATTGCAGTTGCGGTGCTGAAAGATGACGAGGCGCAGACTTTGCAGGATGCTTCCGGATATCTGTTTGGACTCCGGGTGGAGGAAAACGGCGGCATGGAAGAAACCTTGCTGGCGGTGGAAAAAGAAATGGGAGCTGACATAGAAACAACGGTCTATGACTCTGTGGAAGAACAGGCGGAGGCTCTTTGTGAGGGAGAGGTCGGTGCGATTGTTTATAACGAGGCTTATCTTTCACAGCTGGAGAAGGTTCTGAATGAGTATGGTGAGAGTATCCGTGTAATATATCGTGAAAAGATTCGGGTAGAAATGGATTTTGGAGAGACAGACAGAAATATCACAAAAGAACCATTTACCGTATATCTCAGCGGAATTGACGTGTATGTCGATTCAGACACCGGTGAGGCTGTAAATAGTTCGGGAGAAACAGGACAAGGACGCAGCGATGTGAATATTCTGGCGGTAGTTAATCCGACAACACAGCAGATTTTGCTTATTACGACACCTCGTGATTATTATGTGAATATTCCGGGGGTGTCAGGAGGCACACCGGACAAACTGACCCATGCAGGGCTTTATGGAATTGATGCCTCAATGGCGACATTGTCAGAATTGTATGAGACAGACATCAAGTATTATGCGAGGATGAATTTCAATGCATTGATAGATATCGTTGATATTCTGGGAGGAATCGATGTTTATTCGAACTATGAGTTTACGACCAGCCATGAAGCCTCCGGAGACGATATATTCACAGTGACAGAAGGATATAACCATTTAAATGGTAGTCGGGCATTGGCATTCAGCCGTGAAAGACAGAATCTGGCAGAGGGAGACATCCAGAGGGGCAGAAACCAGCAGGCGGTCATCACGGCGATGATAAAGAAAATGCTTTCACCGACGATTCTTGTGAAAGCAAACAATGTCATTGAGGCGATTGGCGACAACGCAGAGACCAATCTGTCGAAGGAACAGATCAACGGCCTGATCAAATATCAGTTGGGGACAAATGCAAATTGGTCTATCAAATCTGTATCAGCTACAGGTCAGCCGATGGACGCATATTGCTATTCTCTTGGGGACACACTGGTAAATGTCATAGAACCGGATTATGATGTGATTGATGAGATTGTTGCGGAGGTCAATATCGTGGAGGAAGGCGGAGTCCTGGAAGGGTCGGAAAGCCTGCAGTAGATTATGACGAAAATTTTATTGGAAAACTATGGTGGAGAAAGGAATTGAAAGAAGATGAGTACAACAGATACAATGGGGACAAATCATACTTTTGCGGTATGTGCATATAAGGAGAGCCCATATTTGGAGGAGTGTATTAAATCACTTTTGAGGCAGACTATAAAGACAAATGTGATTGTCTGTACTTCCACGCCTTGTCAATATATAGAGAATATTGCAGACAAATATGGATTAAAATATTATGTTAAAAATGGAGACAGTGATATATGTGATGATTGGAATTTTGCCATTTCTTGTGCACAGACTGATTTGGTGACAGTTGCACCTGTCTCTTATACACATCTGACGCTGCCGACGATACTCCTTGT
>CALZPS010000141.1 GCA_945827765.1 uncultured Lachnospiraceae bacterium
CGCAAGAAACTGATGTTTTGCAATGGCACATAGCCAGGTGGATATAGCACAGTTTCCATCAAACCGGTCAATGCTGCGAATCGCCTGATAAAACGTCTCCTGTGTCAGTTCTTCCGCCAAGTCTGTATCGTATGTCAGGGAACAGAGATAACGGTAGACGGACTGGGCATGTTTCTGATAGATTTCTTCCATGGATTGTCTTTCGTCTTCGCTCATTGTATCCCCCTTCATGTTCTGCTCTTGTGCACTTATGTTATCCCTATCTAATATATTAATACAAAAAAAGATTCCGTCGTTACAAAAACTAAGAAATTATTTTAAAATACGTTGTCGCATCAGGTGCACGATCATTTAATTATAAGATACATTCGGACTTGCAGCAAGAGATTTTGATGAAGAGAAAATGCGTAAAACCGCAAAAAAGCCGATGAGAAATATCTCATCGGCTTAGTGCTGTCACGAAATTGCAAAATATCTGATAACTGCATTCTCACGGCAGCAGATAAGCGTACATCACGATAAAGTGGCAGGCGCTGCCGCCCATCACGAACAGATGAAAAATCTCGTGGCTGCCGAAGTTTTTGTGCCGGTTGTTAAATAAAGGAAGTTTGAGCGCATAAATGACGCCGCCCACCGTGTAAATGATACCGCCTGCCAGCAGCCATGCGAATGCAGCGGGGCTCATTCCGTTCAATATCTGGGTAAAGGCAAGGACACAAGTCCAGCCCATACCGATATACAAGACAGAAGAAACCCATTTTGGACAGAAGACCCAAAAGGCCTTAATCAGGATTCCGGCAATCGCGAAACTCCAGACAACCGCCAGCAGGATGAGACCGAGGCGTCCTTTAAGTACCAAAAGACAAATCGGGGTGTAGCTGCCTGCAATCAGGATGGAAATCATCATATGGTCGATTTTCTTCAAGATCGTATTTACCTTTTCGGATATATCGAATGTATGATAAGTTGTGCTTGCGGCATACAAAAGAATCAAACTCAGTGCATAAATTGTAAGTGAGACAATATAAATATGCTCCGGTTCCTGCGATGCTTTAATCAAAAGCGGAACAGCGGCAAAAATAGCCATCAGCATACCGATAAAATGGGTGATTGCGCTCCCGGGATCTTTGATGTGTTTTTCTTTCATTTAAATAACCTCCTATGAAACCATTTGATGGCATCTTGCACAACAAAGGGTTTTCGAAACTTGATAAGTAGTATTCGAAACTACATTAAGTATATGCTAATGTTACATCAAATATCACTGGAATGCAAGTGAAATTTTCGTATATTCATTTGTTTTTCATGCACATATTCTGGGCGCATCATGAAGAAATGCCCGTCGGAAGTATTCAGCGTATTTTTGGAAACAAAGGAAGGGAGACAACTTCATCGCGAAGTGTCTCCCTTCCGGTTGGGGGCTTTTGACCCCAACATCATGTTTTGCGGGAATCATAGACATAAGAATACATGCAAGCATGTATTTTATGTCCATTTGTCCCTTGACTCATGTTCTGAAAATAATTATTTGATAATCGTTCCTGTTTTTCCGGCAATACCGTCCTTTAATTTCTCAAAGGAAGTGATTAATGCACAGCGGTTCTCGCCTTTCTCGATAAACTCCACCGAGGCACGGAACTTCGGCAGCATATTGTAGACACCAAAATGCCCCTGCTCCATGTATTCTTTCGCCTGAACGACCGAGATTGTTCCCAACTTTTCCTCGTTCGGTTTTCCAAGATTGATGCAGACCTGCTCCACACTGGTAAGGATGATCAGCATATCAGCGTTGATGCCCTCAGCGAGTTTGCCGGCGGCAAGGTCTTTTTCGATGACGGCGCTGGCTCCCTTTAGATGGTTATCCTGTTCCATGACCGGAATGCCGCCTCCGCCGCAGGCGATAACAACCTGATCAGCATCCAGCAATGTATTGATGGCGTCCAGCTCGATAATCCTTACAGGGTTCGGTGCAGATACAACTCTGCGGAATCCCTTTCCGGGCTCTTCTACCACATAATTTCCCTTTTTTCGTTCTTCATTGGCCTCTTCGGCAGACATATAGCGTCCGAGCACTTTGGTCGGCGTGTAAAATGCCTCGTCATACGGATCTACAACGACTTGAGTCAGTATCGTGCTGATGGTACGATAAATGCCGCGGTTTAATAACTCTTCACGCAGAGCCTGCTGCAAATCGTATCCGATATACCCCTGGCTCATGGCAGAACAGATGGCCATCGGTGCCGCAGTGTAATCCTCATGTGTCTTTGCAAACTCATTGAGCGCAGTGTGGATCATGCCGACCTGAGGTGCATTACTGTGGGTGATGGCAATCTGGTATCCCTCTTCGATTAAATCTGCAATTACTTTGGCTGTCTTTACGACAGCGATCTTCTGCTCCGGCATCGTCGTGCCAAGCGCACGATGTCCCAGAGCGATAACTGCCCGTTTCTTCATGGTAAATCTCTCCATTCATTCAAAATTGATGTAACTATCTTACTACAAATCACATGAGGTTTCAACTGATATCCCCGTCTTTTTTCTGCATTGCTTTCACGGCTTCATGCTCTTTTTTGATCTCATCCAGACATTGCGGTGCAGTCCAGTATTGATTGGTCGGCGTCAGAATCGCTTTATATGGAAATGGCCCGGCACCGCTCTTTCGAAGAGCGGCAAGAACCTGATCTAAGCGGGCGCTGCTGAAAGCAGAAAAAACAAACAATGTCTCGGACAGTTCTTCACCGGCGTAGTTCCCCGCGGCCGGGGCAATCTCACTGTTGCCCGCTAATACGCCGAGCGGTTGGTTGTAATCTGCCAAAGTGATGTATTTCACCCGGGCCTTTAAAGGAAACAGCGCCATCTCGACTTTGCGGCGCGTAGGCTTGTCCGGCAGATGGAACAATAAAATCATCTCTTTCATAAGGTGCTCCCTTCACATTTTAAAATTTGTGGAATATACTTTGATAAAAAGATGTTGGGGTCAAAAGCCCCCCAACTATGATACCTACGGATTGTTTCGTGCTTTGCACTCCCACAATCCTACCCGACATTCGCATATCGTGGGATGATTATCCCACTTTTATGCTCATATCGGGGCGGTTCCCAAGGCCTTTCACCCACCTATGAGCAAGCTCATGTGGGCTTAGACCTTTTGACCCTGGTATCATAATAATAGTTTAATCTATTTTGGAGTAAATGAAAAGGGGAGAAATATTTTGCGATTATGTGAACTGCGTGAAAAAGAGGTAATCAATCTCTGTGACGGAAAAAGGCTGGGATGTATCATGGATGTGGAGTTTGACAAAGGCAGCGGAAAAATCGAGAAAGTTATCATACCTGGCCCGGGAAAAATCTGCGGGGTGTTCGGAACAGACAGAGAATATGTGATTCCATATAGCTGCATCCGAAAAATCGGGCCGGATATTATTTTGGTAGAAATACAGGAAGAAAAGTTTTTGCAAAAATATTGAGAGTAGTGTATACTGACAATATCAAAGAAAAGGCGGTATATACTTATGAAATGTCCATATTGCGGAAATACAGATACGCGTGTCATTGATTCCAGACCCGTGGAGGAAACAAATTCGATTCGGCGAAGACGTTCCTGCGATGAGTGTGGAAAGCGATTTACGACCTATGAGAAGGTGGAGACAATTCCGTTGATTGTGATTAAAAAAGACAACAACCGGGAGCAGTATGAACGTGCCAAGATTGAACGGGGAATTTTACGGGCATGCTACAAGCGTCCGGTTTCGGCGGATGAGATAAAAAAAGCGGTAGATGCGGTAG
Organism: uncultured Lachnospiraceae bacterium; assembly: GCA_945827765.1. Taxonomy (GTDB): domain Bacteria; phylum Bacillota; class Clostridia; order Lachnospirales; family Lachnospiraceae; genus Schaedlerella. The sequence goes on from CALZPS010000141.1 coordinate 3,787, forward strand.
AACTGGAAATTTTTAACCGTGAGGAGAAAGAGATTCCAAGCAGTGATATCGGTGAAGTTATTATGGATAAGTTGAAAGAACTTGATCCGGTTGCATATGTGCGCTTTGCGTCTGTGTACCGGGAGTTTAAGGATGTTAACACATTCATGGACGAATTGAAGAGCTTTTTGAATTAGAAAATGATTCAGAATGCATTCATATCATATGAAAAGCAAAAGGAAGATTTGATCTTGGCTATACCGGATTATCATCTTCCTTTTTGCGTGGAAACAAATCGAAAGGCTGTGTTCTGAAGATTCAAAATGACAGCACGATATATGACACAGACAGATTTACTTGTGTTGATCAAATGAGCTGCCCGATAAATGAGCCTGACGACGATTTATTTGACATCCTTTTTCAAAAGGTGTATAATTTAAAAAGGAGAAAGGAAACTGGTATGACTTTATATGTCAGGTGTTTCAAAAAGCAGAAACAGTTTCCTGAAATAAGAAGAGAGAAGGAGTGGTACTTTATGTTGTTTCATGTGTATGGGGAGCATGCGGTTCTGCAGTGGGTCATGATGTTCGTGGTACTTGCAGGATTGATTTTGCTGAACGAGTTTTCCAGACGTACAAAGACAGGCGGTCTGTTGATGTTCGGTGTGATTCCGGCCGTGCTGACTGTGTATTTTCTGGTAATTACGATTGCAGGCTCCCTGGGGGCTGAGTGGGCGGTCAAGAACCAGACATATATGTATATGAATGGATGGTTCCATTACGCAAAACTGTATGCAGCACTGGCAGGCTGTATCGGTTTTATGATGATTAAATACGGCTGGGGAATCGGTAAGAAACACTGGTTCAAAGCGTATCCGTTCGCGATTGTGGCAATCAATATCCTGATTGCGGTAGTCAGCGATTTCGAGTCTGCCATCAACGGATGGTATAGCTGGTGGCTGTCCTCAGAAGGCGTTTGGCTGTACGGCGGCTGGCATAATGTGATGAATGGTATCGCCGGACTGATAAACATTTTCTGTATGACCGGCTGGTGGGCAGTATATTCATCCAAAGATAAAAAAGATATGATATGGCCGGATATGATATGGGTATATATCCTTGTGTATGATGTTTGGAACTTTGCTTATACATACAACTG
>CALZPS010000142.1 GCA_945827765.1 uncultured Lachnospiraceae bacterium
ATCTACACAAGGAGTATCGTCGGCAGCGTCAGATGTGTATAAGAGACAGTATAGCAAACGACAAAACGATTTTCGTTTTGCTCGTTTGCTGCGCCGATGGAGACGTATCGAAGTGGCCATAACGAGCTTGACTCGAAATCAAGTTGTCGGGTAACCGGCACGAGGGTTCGAATCCCTCCGTCTCCGTTAAAGAGCAGCGAAGACTCGCTGCTCTTTTTGTCATATGGCTGCATACCCAACCACAAAAATGCCTGTAAAAAGCAGAATCTTCCCGGCATCAATCCACCCATTCACAAGGTATATGATGAGATAATCCGCGAAAAGAACTGCAATCATCTCCGAAATTTATACTTTCCTTTTCCGTGACCGGATACAGGCTCAATGATTTCTGCCCATACCAGCTTGGATAAAAACTTAGAGGCACTTGAATTACGAATTTCAAGCAGCTCAACAACAGCACTTCTGCCGAATATCTCTTCATAGCCGAACCGATTAAACAATGTGCGGATATGAACAACTGTCTTGTCCGAAAAATTCTTTCCTCTTTCCAAAAGTATACTTTTTCATGCCTTTTCAAGGGTTTTTGTTTCTCGCTTCGAGGCGGTGACTCCTGCACGGGGCGGGGGAATATGCTTATTATTAAAATATTATGAATTCCATGCATCTACTGGCAGATATATGAATAATCTGATACAATTCTTACTATAAGAAACAGCACTTAGAAAGGAGCAGATCTAATGAAACTGACATTTATCGGTGCCGACCATGAGGTGACCGGTTCCCTGCATTTATTGGATGCCTGCGGTCTGAAAATTGCCGTTGATATGGGAATGGAACAGGGCGAAAATCCCTACCAAAACGCTGAATTACCTGTCAAATATACCGACATTGACTACATTCTTCTGACGCACGCCCACATTGACCATGCCGGTATGATTCCGTTTGCCTACAAAAACGGATTTAACGGCACGGTTCTCTGCACGAAGGCCACCGCCGAACTGTCGGCCATCATGCTGCGTGACAGTGCACACATTCAGATGAGTGACGCGGAATACCACAACCGCAAAGCCAAACGGGCAGGACGCAAAACAATCGAACCGATTTATGATTTATTTGACGCGGACGGCGTCCTGAAACATTTCCGCAGCGTCGATTATCACGAGCTGGTGGAACTGGGCGACGGGATTTCCGTTCGATTCATAGATGCCGGACATTTGCTTGGCTCCGCATCCATCGAACTATTTATCACAGAAAACGGGATTTCTAAAAAACTGGTATTTTCCGGCGATATCGGAAATTTCGGCAAGCCTCTGATTCGAGACCCGGAGTATATCCATGAAGCCGACTATGTCATCATGGAATCCACCTATGGAAACCGCCTGCACGAGACCGGTATTGACCATATAGCTGACCTCGTGCGCATCATTCAGGAAACATTAGATCGCGGCGGCAATGTCGTATTCCCGGCGTTTGCGGTAGGAAGAACACAGGAACTTTTATACCTCATCCGTAATATAAAAGAGTCCGGGCTGATTCACGGACATGACGGATTCCCGGTCTATGTAGACAGCCCTCTGGCAGTGGAGGCCACCCATGTCTTCCATGAAAATATGACCGATTGTTACGATGCGGAAACCAGAGAACTGGTAGAGCACGGCATCAACCCCATCATTTTTCCGGGGCTGCATTTGTCTGTCACATCGGAAGAATCGAAAGCCATCAATTTTGATGCCACACCCAAAATCATCATTTCCGCATCGGGCATGTGCGATGCCGGACGTATCCGACATCATCTCAAGCACAATCTCTGGCGGAGAGAATGCAGCGTCGTTTTCGCCGGTTATCAGGCTGTGGGGACACTCGGGCGTGTGCTTTTAGACGGCGCGAAAAGTATCAAATTATTCGGTGAGGAAATCCATGTACAGGCGCACATTGAGACCATGCCGGCTATGTCCTCGCACGCCGACCAGTCCGGTCTGCTTGACTGGATTTCTGCTTTTTCCGATCCGACACGCGTATTTCTCGTCCACGGAAGTGATGAATCCATGGAATCCTTGTCCGGATTGATTCAAAAACAAACCGGGTTCACAGCGGAACTTCCCTACTCCGGTTCGGTTTTTGATTTGGCGGCAGATAAATGGATTTCCGCTGCATCCCCGATTCCGGCTCTGAAACCGGAGCGTGCTCAGAAAAACTCCGCTTATGACCAACTATTGGCAGCCTACAACAAACTGCTGGCGGCTGTAAAAGCGAACCAGCATGGAACCAACAAGGATTTGGCAAAATTTACCGACCAGATTCTGTCTTTGTATCAAAGATGGATTCGGTAACCAATATGTAGTACTGATTCAGAACAAACAGACTTTGTAAAAATGCACCTATCCCGGTCTTTTGCATATATTGAAACAGAAATGTTTTGAAAGGAACTTTCTTATGCCTTATTCTATCATGTTGGATGCCGGTCACGGCGGCCGCGACCCGGGTGCGGTCTACAACGGCCGCCGCGAAAAGGATGACAATCTCCGTCTGGTATTAGCTATCGGAGAAATCTTACAAAACAACGGAATCGACGTGCAGTACACCCGAACTACAGATGTCTATGAATCTCCGCTGCAAAAAGCGATGGAAGCCAACGAGGCAGGTGTAGATTTTTTTATTTCCATACACCGTAATTCCTTCCCCACCGACAATGTCGTATCGGGCGTGGAATCTCTCGTCTACAACCTGTCCGGCATCAAATTGGAAATGGCAGAAAATATCAATGCCCAACTTGAAACGGTTGGTTTTGTCAATCTCGGTGTGAAAGCACGCCCCAATCTCATCGTACTGAGCCGCACCAAAATGCCTGCTGTACTGGTGGAGGTTGGATTTATCAATTCCAACACAGACAATACGCTGTTCGACCAGAATTTTGATGCCATTGCACAGGCAATCGCCGACGGCGTCCTGCAGACTTTAAGCACCAGTGGTTCGACATCTCCTGAGCAAAACACTTATACGTACCGTGTACAGACCGGAGCCTTCCGCAATCCGATGTACGCAAATCGTATGCTGAACGAACTGTTGGAGCAGGATTTCCCCGCCGCCATTACAGAAGGAGACGGCCTGTTCCGTGTGCGGGTCGGACAATTTGATAACCTCGATGACGCCAGCGAGATGGAGCAGCGACTGCGCCGAGCCGGTTATCAAACTGTTATCGTGCGTGAATGAACAAACATATTCATTCGGTGTACCGCTAAGCCCATATAAAGAAAACGGTGTATCCCGCATGTCTGGTTACACCGTTTCTTTGTTCACATTTTTATTATTAAAGCAATTGAATCGTTTCTTTTTCATCTACTGGCACAATCCTTCTGCCTCAATCACGTCAACCACCTGCTGGACATATTTTGCACACAATTCGTCAGTTGCAGCCTCCACCATCACGCGGATGACCGGTTCCGTACCGCTCTCGCGAACAAGGATTCTGCCGTCCTGTCCAAGTGCCTCTGTCACATTCTTCACTGCCTGCTGTACATGTGCATTCTCCCGCGCAGTCTTTTTGTCCGTCACACGCACATTTTTCAAAAGCTGAGGATAAATCTGCACTTCCTCGCACAGTTTTCCGAGCGTCTGTTTCTTTTCCAGCATCACTTCCATAATCATCAGAGAAGTCAGAATGCCGTCCCCGGTTCTCGCATGTTTACTGAAAATAATATGTCCGGACTGTTCACCGCCAAGCAGATAGCCGTTTTGCTGCATATTTTCATAGACATACTTATCCCCCACCGCGGTCTGCTCATATTTCATGCCGATTTTGTCACATGCCTTATACAACCCCAGATTGGACATCACCGTGGTCACAATTGTATCTTTATACAATCTGCCCTGCTCTTTTAAATATTTTCCGCACACATAAAGAATCAAATCGCCGTTGACCACATTTCCGTTCTCATCGACCGCAATACAACGATCTGCATCTCCGTCGTAAGCAAATGCCACGTCAAGCTGTTTCTCCTTCACATACGCCTGCAAAACTTCTATATGCGTAGAACCGCAGTTTCTGTTGATGTTTGTTCCATCCGGCTCGTTATTAATGACATAGGTCTTTGCGCCCAAAGCGTCAAACACACTTTTGGCGATGCTGGATGCACTTCCGTTCGAACAATCCAAACCGATTTTCTTGTCTTTGAAAGAACGTGTTGCCAGACTGATCAAATGTCCGATATAACGGTTGCGCCCGGCAGCAAAATCTACCGTCCGTCCGATTTTTTCCCCTGTCGCCAGTGGAAGATTTGCGGGCTCTCCATCGATGAAGGCTTCTATTTTTTCCTCCACCTCCGCTTCCAGCTTATGACCCTGCCCATTGATAATCTTGATCCCGTTGTCATAGTATGGATTATGGCTTGCAGAAATCATGATACCGCAGTCAAATTCTTCTGTCCGCACCACATAAGACACGCTCGGTGTGGTCGTTACATGTAACAGATATGCATCTGCTCCGGATGCGGTCAATCCCGCCGCCAGCGCGTACTCATACATATAACTGCTGCGCCTGGTGTCCTTGCCGATGACGATTCTCGCCTGATGCTCCTGTCCGAAATACCAACCAAGATAACGTCCCACCTTAAATGCATGGTCTACGGTCAATACCACATTTGCCTCCCCGCGAAAACCATCTGTCCCAAAATATTTACCCATCTTTCTATCTCCTTTTTCTGTTGTCTAATACCATATGCACCACAATGACAAAATATCCGTCTGCCGTGCTGTACATTTATACATTTCTATCCTCAACTGCATTAATCATATCTACTCTCCGCTGATGCCTGCCGCCCTCAAACTCCGTGTTCAGCCACACATCCACGATCATCTTGGCCATTTCCGCCCCTACCTGTCTCTTATACACATCTGACGCTGCCGACGATACTCCTTGTG
>CALZPS010000143.1 GCA_945827765.1 uncultured Lachnospiraceae bacterium
CTTCTATCCTATCCTCTATTCTGCTGTTCCACCAGCTTGTCCGCCCCATAAATCTTTCTCAGAAGCGGTTTTTCAATCTTGCCGGTCGCATTTCTCGGCACATCGGCGAAGATAATCTTCTTCGGGCGCTTATAACGCGGCAGAGCCTTACAGTATTCCTCAATCTCCTCCTGTGTACACTCCATGCCCTCTTTTACTGAAATAATCGCACCGGTAATCTCTCCCAGACGCTTGTCCGGCAAGCCGATAACCGCCACATCCTTCACCTTCTCAAACGCGCTTAAGAAGTTTTCAATCTGCACCGGATAAATATTTTCTCCCCCGCTGACGATGACATCTTTTTTACGATCCACAAGGAAAATAAATCCGTCCTCGTCCTGCATCGCCATATCTCCGGTGTACAGCCAGCCGCCCTTAAGTGTCTCTGCAGTTGCCTTAGGATCATTGTAGTAGCAGGTCATCACACCCGGTCCTTTGACGCAAAGTTCGCCGACATCTCCCTGTCTTACCTCATTGTCATTTTCATCCACAATCTTGCATTTCCAACGATAGCCCGGGATTCCGATCGCTCCCACTTTATGGATATTTTCAATCCCGAGATGTACACACCCCGGTCCGGTCGACTCTGACAGACCGTAGTTCGTATCATACAGATGGTTCGGGAAATAATCTTTCCAATGCTTGATAAGTGACGGCGGTACCGGCTGTGCTCCGATATGCATAAGCCTCCATTGCGATAATTCGTAATCCTCCAATTTCAAATCACCGCGGTCGAGTGTGTCCAGTATATCCTGTGCCCACGGCACCAACAGCCACACAATCGTGCAGTGTTCCTTAGAAACTGCATCCAGAATGATGTCCGGCGTCGCTCCTTTTAAGAGCACCGCCTTGCTGCCCGCGCACAGACTGCCCATCCAGTGGAATTTTGCCCCGGTATGGTAAAGCGGCGGAATACACAAAAATACATCGTTTCTGTCCGTCAGATGATGTTTCTGCTCCATCTGAGCCGCCTGCATCAAACTTTCATGGTTGTGCAGGATTGCTTTCGGAAATCCTGTCGTCCCGGAGGAAAAATAAATCGCTGCATCGTCCTCTTCCTCCAGACGAATCAGCGGAGGCTGACTGGAACAATCAGCCACCAGCTCCCGGTAACTCTCCGCAAAAGTCGGGCAGCCGTCACCCACATAAATCAACAGACGGCCTTTACTCAAATTCTCAGCAATGGACTCAATACGTCCGATGAATTCCGGTCCGAAAAACAACATATGTACCTCTGCCAGATCTGCACAGTACTGGATTTCCTTCTCGTCAAACCGGAAATTAAACGGAACCGCGATTGCCCCTGTCTTCAAAATGCCAAAATAAATCGGCAGCCATTCGAGACAGTTGAACATCAAAATTGCTACCCGGTCACCCTTCTGGATGCCCCTGGACAACAGCATATTGGCCACCCGGTTTGCTTTTTCATCAAAAATGCTCCATGTAATCTCTCTTCGGTACGGAACCACCGAAGTCTGCTGCACCAGATCGTACTCTTTCCATGTCGTCCTTCTGGTATCCTTCATCGTCGGGTTAAGCTCGACCAATGCCACCTCATCCCCATATAGTTTATGATTCCGCTCTAATAAATCTGTAACCGGCATTTTCGTTTTCTTCCTCTCTATTATTTATAAAGATTTCTCTTATCGATTACTCGTACTGCCTTTCCTTCACTTCTGGCAATTGTCTTTGGCTCAAGCACTTTCACGCCCACTTTGATGCCGAGCATGGATTTCAAATCTTTGACAATCTTCTGCTCACGTGCTTCAATTGACACATCATTCGCCTCAGCCATCTCCGGTGTCAGCTCTACCTGTACCTCACATGTATCATTGTTGCCGACACGGTCTACAATAATCTGATAATTTGCCTGATAACCGAGGTTTAACAGAACCGTTTCAATCTGGGACGGGAATACATTGACACCCTTAACGATCAACATATCATCACTGCGCCCGGTCGGTTTGTGCATGCGAATATGCGTACGTCCGCAGGAGCATGGTTTTCTGGTCAGGAAACACAAGTCACGTGTACGGTAACGCAGCAGCGGAAAAGCTTTCTTGGTGATACAGGTAAATACCAGTTCGCCCACTTCTCCTTCCGGCAATACTTCTCCGGTCTCCGGATTGATAATTTCCGGAATGAAATGGTCTTCCTGAATATGCATTCCCGCCTGTTCCTCACACTCAAAAGACACACCCGGTCCGGAAATCTCAGTCAGCCCGTAAATATCATATGCCTTGATGCCAAGTGTCTCTTCAATGTTATGTCTCATTTCCTCGGTCCACGGCTCTGCCCCGAAGATACCCGCTTTTAATTTAATTTTGTCCTTCAGCCCTCTCTCGGCAATCGCCTCGCCGAGATTTGCCGCATAAGACGGAGTACAGCAGATAATAGTGGAACCAAGGTCTGTCATGAACTGCAGCTGTCTCTCTGTATTACCGGAGGACATCGGCAATGTCAGACAGCCCACCTTATGAGAACCGCCGTTGAGTCCCGGTCCGCCCGTGAACAATCCGTAACCATAACACACATGACACACATCATCTTTTGTACCGCCTGCTGCCACGATTGCCCTTGCACAGCAATCCTCCCATACCTCAATGTCTTCCTGTGTGTAAAATGCCACAACACGCCTTCCTGTTGTACCACTGGTGGACTGGATGCGCACACAATCCTTGAGCGGCACTCCAAGCAGTCCGTACGGATACTGGTCGCGCAAATCATCCTTGGTGATGAACGGCAGCTTATGAAGATCTTCAATTCCTTTAATATCTTCTGGTTTCACTCCTGCCTCATCCATTTTTCTGCGGTAGAACTCCACATTGTCATAAACAAACTTCACCTGTTCCACCAATCTTTCGCTCTGAAGTGCCTGAAGCTGTTCCACCGGCATGGTCTCAATTTCCTGCTGATAATAATTTCCCATTTTTTTCTCCTTAAGTTATTTTATATTCATTCAACTAAACGCAGCTAAATTTATTACACTTTACGCCGATTCATCGTAATCTCACTCGCCTCTGCCCAGTGCAAATGCCTTCAGATTGAGTTCCACAAATTTCTCCGGCACACAGTCACGTATTGCCTGTTCCCATTTTTCCACCGCAATCTCATCAAAATATTTTGACAATCTTCCCATCAGTACAATATTAACCGCTTTGGACGAGCCTGCCTGTTCTGCCAACGACAGACAATCCATAGCATCCACCCGTACGCCTAGATTTTCCATCTTCTCTATCAGGTTTTGCGGATACTCTGTTGCCCCAATGATGACCGGCATGGGGTCAATTTCCTGCGTATTGACCACAATGCGTCCATCTGCTTTTAAATATTCCATATAACGGGCGGCCTCCAATTTCTCAAAGGAAACGATGAAATCTGCCTCTCCTTTATCAATCACCGGCGAATATACTTTGTCTCCGAACCGCACATATGTCACTACGCTGCATACGCTCTGTCTCATACCATGTACTTATGATACTTTCACTTCATAACCTTCCGTCAGCAGCAGATGTCCGAGCAGCTTGCTCGCCAAAAGAGAACCTTGTCCGCCGACCCCGACAATCATAATATTCTTCGTCATCTTCTATGTACCTCCTCTTTACGCCTGCAGTGCATCGAATTTACACATCTGAGTACATACGCCGCAGCCCACGCACAATGTAGTATCGATGACAGCTTTTTTGTTCTTAATGCTGATAGCCGGACAGCCAATACGCATACAGGATTTGCAGCCCACACATTTGTCTGACTCCACCTTCAGCGGAGGATTATGTTTTACATATTTCAGCAGTGCACAAGGTCGTCTGCTGATGATGACAGACGGCTCATCCGCTGCCAGTTCTTCTTTTATCACACGGTCACACTCTGCCAGATCATACGGATCCACTACCACAACTCTGGCAAACCCCATTGCCCGGCACAATCCTTCCAAATCAATCTTGCCTGCCGGATCTCCTTTGATATTGTACCCTGTCGTCGGATTCTGCTGGTGTCCGGTCATTCCTGTAATGGAATTATCCAGTATTATCACTGTTGAATTACTCTGATTATAGGCAATATTCGCAAGCCCGGTCATTCCCGAATGCATAAAGGTCGAGTCTCCGATGACCGCCACGGTCTTCTCTTCGCTCTCTTTCCCCAATGCTTTGTTAAAACCATGTATCGCACTGATTGATGCACCCATACAAAGTGTCATCTCCATCGCGCTTAACGGTGCCACGGCTCCCAGCGTATAACAACCGATATCTCCGAGAACCGTACATTTATTCTTTGCCAACGTGTAGAACAGTCCTCTGTGCGGACATCCTGCACACATTACCGGCGGTCTGCCCGGCATTGCCTCGTCCAGGCACTTGCCCTCCGGCACTGCCGCTCCTAGTTTCTGCGCGATCAGATTCTGAGAAAATTCACCTACAATCGGCAGCACATCCTTGCCGGTCACAGTCAATCCCAACTGTTTGCAGTGATTTTCGATGATTGGATCCAATTCTTCCACAATCACGAGTTTTTCAACTTTGGCCGCAAAGTCCAGAATCAGTTTCTCCGGCAGGGGATGAATCATACCCAGTTTCAGGATACTTGCATTTTCACCAAATACTTCTTTTACATACTGATAACTAGTGGATGAGGTAATGATACCCAAGGCGGTATCTCCCATCTCCACACGGTTTAATTCGCAGTTTTCAGCATATTCAATCAATCTGCGGGTGCGCTCTTCGACAATCGGATGACGGCGGATTGCATTGCCCGGCATCATCACATATTTTGCTATATTTTTCTCATACGGTTTTACCTCCGGCAGCACACGTTCCGCGGTATCTACTACCTGTCTCTTATACACATCTGACGCTGCCGACGATACTCCTTGTGT
>CALZPS010000144.1 GCA_945827765.1 uncultured Lachnospiraceae bacterium
CCTTCCTGATCATGAGAACCATATACATAGACACGGTCACCGAACACATGCGGTTCCCCATCCGGCACATACTGATTCAATGGTAAATATGGATTTACTGCTTGCTTTTTTGTCATACTTGTCTCCATTCTGCCGCTTTTGGAGTTGGCGGCACAAATATTTTATTTGCAAACCAGAAATTGGTTTTAATCACGCTTTAAGCAAGGTCGTACACTCCACTTCCAACCTGCTGCTCTTTTCCGTCAAGACAAAGTGTCGCCGTCACATTTGCCGGAATTTCCACATGATAATTTACTTTGCCGTTTTCATATTTCCATGCAGAAACAATTTTTCCGTATGGTGATTCGTACACAGCCTCCGCAAACCCGAGTCGCTCATCCGGATATGGCTGAATCGTAACTGTTTTGTCCTCCACTCTGATTCCGCCGACACAATCCATCATCCACCCTGCAATTGCGCCATATGAATAATGATTAAGCGATGACTTCACACTTCCATCCTCGCCGATTCCATCCCAGTTTTCCAGAATCGTTGTCGCACCATGAAGCACAGGGTAGAGCCATCCGGGTGTTTCGCGTTGCAAAAGCAAATCGTAAGCAATCTTTTCCTGTCCATATCTCGTCAAAGAACGGCATAGCTCATGTGTTGTCAAAAATCCTGTATTTAATTTACTTCCATTTTCTTCAATCTTACATGCAAGTGCTTCTGCTGTTTCCTTTTTCTCATCTTCATCCAGCAGATTCAATGCGATCGGGCGCACGTAGCAACACTGACGTTCTGGTTCTTCAATCTTCCCGTTTTTCATGAACAGACACCGGTAAGCCTCTTTTGCTTTCTCGCTGATTTCCCGGTAATACGCTTCATCCTCCGACTTGCCGAAATACTTTGCCAGATCTGCCACAATTGCGCAGCCATAAGCCAGGTACGCACTGCTGACCTCCAGATCACCATGAAGCATTCTCTCCTGAATACTCATTGCTTTCCGCCCCGGCTCGCACCATTCTCCCCAGACCCAGCCGTTATCCAGCACATACTTTCGGTATTTTTTGGGCACCTTAAAAAGGTTTGCCGGTCTTGGCTTATTCGACTTTCCAATCTGGTAATTCATCCATTTTTTAATCTGCTCATAGTAATCCTTCGTCAGGGTATCATCGCCGTAGCGTCTCTGTAAATAGAACGGTATAATCTCAAAGGAATCACACCAGGCGACTCCGCCGTCTGCGATATTCATTTTGGGGAAACACATCGGAGCGACCTGTGCCACACACCCTTCCTCATTCTGTGTAGCTGCCTGCTCACGGATCCATTTTGCATAGACTGCATAACAATCCATCAGATATGTCGCTGTATAGACGAATGCCTGACAGTCTCCGGAATACCCGGATTTCTCTCTTGTCGGACAATCTGTCGGCACATATACAAAATTGCCTTTCATACTCCACAATGCATTTTCAAACAACCGGTTTACCTCCGGGATGCCGCAGTGGAAGAATGCCGTAGTACGCATATCCGAATATATTGCCACCGCGGTAAAGGCCTCCGCCGGCACCGGGAAATCTGCCTCCAGTTTCACATAACGGAATCCAAAATAAGTTTTTGTCGGATGATATACGTTATGACCTTGTTTACATATATATAGAACCTCCTGTTTTGTCGGCACCTGTGGATTTTGAAAATTATCAATTGTAAAATTGCCATCCTTATCCAGAGTTTCCCCATGTATCAGTTGCAATTTCTGACCACGGGAGGCCTCAAATTCCATCCGCACATACCCAACCAGATTCTGTCCGAAATCCAACACCTTCTCGCCTTTTGGCGTAATAATCAGCTTTGCTTCAAATGTCTCCTGCGGCAGTACCTGCAACGTGTCCACACAAATCAGATTGTCATATCCAAAGTTTTCCGTCTTCACCGCATGCCAGCTTAAGGACAATTCTTTTCTGGCATCATACTCTTCGCCCGCCATCATGTCATTTTTTCCCAACGGGCCATCATTGGAAGCCTGCCACGACTCGTCAGAGACAAGCACAATCTCCCCATCATTTTCCATCTGGCACAAAAGAGCCACATCTGTTCCATATACATTTGTATTCTGCATATGACCCATAGAACCACGGTGCCATCCGTCCCCCAGCGTTACCACCAATGTGTTTTCTCCCGATTTTACAAAAGAGCTTACATCCAGCGTCTCCACCATCAACCGTTTATTTTCCTGCGTTGTTCCCGGCATCAACTGATAATCTGTGATTTCCTGCCCATTGATGTATGCGTTAAAAATTCCATGCGATGTGATATAAAGCATCACACGCCCAGGATTTTCCACATGAAATACTTTTTTTAGATAACTGGCCGGTTTTCTAACCTTTGTATCACAGGTAAGCTCCGGATTGATCCAGGCTGCGCGCCACAGATTTTTGTCCATTCCGGTCACTACCTTGATCTGCGCTGACTCTCCTTCTGTCCCATTCTCATCCCAGACACGAACAGTCACAACCGCCTCGCTCCGGCTGGGAATGGTCTGCTGTAAGATATAATACATGTGATTGCTCTCCATTTTATCGGAACTTTCCGTCAACTTTCCCGAACTATCTCTTACTTCCACGCAAAACGCGCTCTGACGAATACCGCCTTCTACACACCATGTAATTCTTAGATTTTCCCCATCAATCCCGGTAGGGGACGTCAAATGATTCACCTGCACATTATATACTTTCATTCATTTTCTCCTTTATAACTTATCCAAAAGTGGTCTGACCAGTTTGTCCGTCAGACCACTTTTTTCTTACCGTATTATTTCGCTGAATTTGCCAAGTCTACATATTTCTGTAAATATTTGGTTACAGAATCCGGATCCAGTTTTTGCACTCCGGCCACATAGTCCTCCCATGACATCGTTCCTTTAATGACTCCCGGTACATACTGCTTCTGATAATCCATCACTGCAGTAGTCACTTTGTTGTATGCATCCGATTCATCTCCATTCATCAATCCTGTATAATCCAACACACTACCGGTATTAAGATATTTCGTCCATACTGCATATGCTGCCTGATTGATGGCCGGTGCTCCGTTATCTACACGATAATCTTCTCCTTGAACTGGTTTCAGTCCAACGTCCATGCGCTGTCCGATTAGTGCATTTACCAATGGATCAGAAACATCTACTGTTCTCGTATAAACAGTTCTGCCATCTTCATCTGTAGATTCTACATAAGAAGTTTTTACGTCGTTCTCCGCATACAAATCAGGATTCAATTTTACACTTGCATACTGCTCTTCATTCAAGCCATTACGCATAACCATTGCCCCTTCAAATGTATAGGTCCAATCCAAATACGTAAACAACGTTGCCAGATCTTTCCCTTCTGCCTTTTCCGTTATAATGGTAGCTGTTCCTTTACGGCTTGTCTGATACAATGCGTCCGGCTCTTTGTACATCTGTGCCTCTTTTCCGTACACATCATTGATTGGCAACGGTGCCCCCATGATAAATGCATCCTGTGCATCCTCTGCGTTCTGGCAAGTTGCACGAACTGAGGTGCCGATATCACTGATCCCGCCATCCCAAAGTCCAACTTTTCCCTGCTGCACACCTGCAGAATTTATTTTGAAAAACGGATCGTTTGCACGTGTGTTAAATTCCGAATCCAGCCATCCTTTTTCATACCAGGTATTTAAGCACTCCAGATATGTTTTGAAATTATCTGAATCTCCATCAAAGCAGACTGTTCCATCCTTTATGTAATACTGACCGGTACCTCCACCAAAAGAAGATACCAAGTCACCGGCCTGCAAGAACCCCTGATAGTATACGGTAGTACAGTATGCGTTACTGTCCTCTCCCCATCCTCTCTCGTCCAGCGCCTTGGCGAATGCCTCAAACATCCACTCCCAGTCACTGATTGTCAACGGATCAGATGTTCCACTTGGGAAGATTACATTGTCCTCGTATCCAATCTCATTATTCGCTGCATAATTTGCCTCAAATGCCTTTACATCACTCTTCTTCCAGCCTTCCAAATTGTTCTCTGCCTGTGCTTTAGAAAGTGGAGTTACTGCCGGGTGTCCGTTTTCTTTCACATAATCGCTTTCCCAATCCCAGACATATTCTGTCGGCTGTGCATATTTTACCACCCAGTCTCTGCGGTAGCAAACTCCCTGCCACGGTGCCTCGACCCCTTCCATTAAAGCATAAATCGCATAGTAATGAACACTTCCGTCATCCTCTTTGACCTGTACCAACGGTTTCAGTTCCGGATTTTCATCCAGATATGCGAGGTAATTTGGCATGTACTTTTCTACATACTCTGTAATGTCCATGGCGATTCCATTTTCATACAGCGTCTGTGCACTGTCAGAAGCCACTGCCAAATCTACGATTTCCGGATACTCACCGGTACTAATCATGGTATTGAAATTGTCTTGCTCTGAGCCGGTAATCGGTACCACATAAGAGAAGTCCAATTGCTTTCCACTGTCCTCGGTTCCGATTCCACCCTTTTCAGAATCCCAATACTGGGCCTGCACATACTGAGCGATTGGATTGTCATCATAATCTTCATAGTATTCTCCCAATCCGTCAGTCGAATAAATCCACCATCCAAACTTAGTATCATCCGATCCCGATGATGTGTCCTTGTCTTTTCCGCCACAGCCTGCTAACAGACTTACCGCCATCGTCGCCATCAAAGTAACGGACAAAAACTTTTTTACTGTTTTGTTTCTCATCTTTTTTCCTCCTTCGCATAACATGTTTTGGTGTTATCTTTTCTTCATTTTACAAAAAAACTGAACAAAAAACTGTTTGTTTTTCTATCCTTTTCCTCTTTTCTGTTTGTTTTTCTACCAAAATATGCTATGATAGATTTAATATTATACACACTTTGCACAAAATTTT
>CALZPS010000145.1 GCA_945827765.1 uncultured Lachnospiraceae bacterium
ACACAAGGAGTATCGTCGGCAGCGTCAGATGTGTATAAGAGACAGGTACGAGGGCAGCAAGTCATGGAAGAGAGCTGAGGAGCAGGGTTTTGAAGTGTTTACGGCAGCAGAGGCTGCAAAGAAGGCAGATATCATCATGATTCTGATTAATGATGAGCTGCAGGCTGATATGTACAAGAAAGATATCGAGCCGAATCTGGAGGCAGGCAATATGCTGATGTTTGCACACGGCTTTAATATCCACTTTGGATGTATCACACCGCCGAAGGATGTCGATGTAACCATGATCGCACCGAAGGGACCGGGACATACAGTAAGAAGTGAGTATCAGGTTGGAAAAGGTGTTCCGTGTCTGGTAGCAGTTGAGCAGGATGCAACCGGAAAAGCTCTGGATTTGGCACTGGCTTATGCACTTGGTATCGGCGGAGCAAGAGCAGGTGTTCTGGAGACTACTTTCAGAACCGAGACCGAGACAGACTTGTTCGGTGAGCAGGCTGTTCTTTGCGGCGGTGTATGCGCATTGATGCAGGCTGGTTTTGAGACTCTGTGCGAGGCAGGATATGACCCGAGAAACGCATACTTTGAGTGTATCCACGAGATGAAACTGATTGTTGATTTGATTTATCAGTCCGGTTTTGCGGGAATGAGATATTCTATCTCCAACACTGCGGAGTATGGTGATTACATCACAGGACCGAAGATTATCACTGAGGAAACCAAGAAGACGATGAAGAAGATTTTGTCCGATATTCAGGATGGTACTTTCGCAAAAGACTTCCTGCTTGATATGTCTCCGGCAGGACGTCAGGTACACTTCAAAGCGATGAGAAAGAAAGCAGCGGAGCATCCGGCAGAGCAGATTGGTGCAGAAGTACGTAAGCTGTACAGCTGGAGTGATGAAGATAAGCTGATCAATAACTAATATGGAGATTATTCTGATTTTAGGTGCGATTGCACTCTGTGCATTGTGTATCATTTCAGAACGGCGGACGGCTTTCAAATACGGCAAAGGTGTCCGCAACCGTTCTCAAAAAAATGGAAAGAACAGTTTTTTCTATCGCGTGCCTTATACGAAAGAGCAGATTATAGGAATGCTGTCTCAAAAAAGTGAGCGCGACCGCCTTGACTATGAGTTTGAGCCTGAGACATTGGAAATCTGCATGATGAATAAGTATTTTGCTTATGCGGAAAAACAGTATACGATGTCAGGCGGAAAAACGCATGGGAAATGGTATGATATCCAAATCCAGGAACAGGGAGAGTTCTGTATTTTGAAAGTGACGGAGCAGAAGTTCTGGACGCCGAATTCTGCCAATCAGGTGTATGGGTTGATGAATGCGTTTTTTGTGGAAAAACTGGGCGCTGTACCATATGAAGTGAAGAATGGAGCTGTTGCAAAATAGAGGAATCCAGGTGAATTCTGGAGAAATCTATGGAGCGGCGGCTCCTTTTGAATAGATTTGATGAAAAGAGGAACAAAAAATGTTACAGTTAGAAAAAGGCCGCCCGGCAGAATCCGGCGATTGGGCATGAGCCGGAGTTTGTGGAGCTGCCGTGGGAGACAACATGATAGGAGTATTGTCCAAAACATAAAAATTCGGATATGCGAAGTTGTAAACAGGGCATGACAAATCCAAAAAGACATCCGCCTGACGGGAGCGGATGCCTTTTTTATCATCTCTATAAACAACGAGTTTGTCTGTTCCTAATTTTAAATTAAGCGATGCTGTCAACAGCTTTGGACAGACGAGCAATCTTTCTGGAAACAGTATTTTTGTGATAAACACCCTTGGTTCCAGCTTTGCTGATTTCAACAATCGCGTTCTTCAGAGCAGCCTTTGCTGTCTCAACGTCTTTTGCAGCAACTGCAGCTTCAACCTTTTTTACAGCAGTTTTCACTTTAGACTTGATTGCTTTGTTTCTTGCAGCTTTTGTCTCGTTTACTAAAATTCTCTTCTTTGCAGATTTAATGTTAGCCAACCTGTACACCTCCAATGAATTAAAAATAGTGGTCATGTAAAATGCGGCGCAGCCGATTCCTGTATGAGGATTGTAATTACCGCTTTACTTTTTGTCCCGCGAATCCGGACACGGACGTTTCGCCGGAACATACTCATTCATTTTATGCCAACCTTCAAAACTTGTCAATACATAATTCTCAAAATATTGCGAAAAATACAAAACAATTACACCGAAATAAAGTGAGGAGAGAATATGTTAGAGAAGTATAGTGTGCGCACGGATTTGGCATTGGAAGAGAAAGAAAGATTCGAGTCCGATAATGTCGAGGTTGCCGGGGTCATTCTGGAAGAAGAATATGATGAGGAGCGGGAGATTCGGATTACAAAAGTTATCATCGAAACCGAAAACGGAGCAAAAAGCATGGGAAAGCCGGTAGGCGCCTATTTGACATTGGAGGCTCCGAATCTGGCTGTCCCGGACGAAGATTATCATCGGGAAATTTCAGAAATTGTGGCAAAATATATTCGCATATTATTGGAAAACAAATGCTTTGGGAATGTGGAAAAAAAGGAAAAGAGAGAAAAGACAGAAGAAACGGAAGATAGTAAAAAAACTACCGGACTTGAGGACATGGATTTGTCCGTCCTTGTCGTCGGACTCGGCAACCGTCAGGTTACGCCGGACGCACTAGGCCCCTATGTGGCGGACAATCTCTGCGTGACCCGTCATATTGTAAAAGAATACGGAAAATATGCGATGGGAATGGAGCACGTTAAGATGGTGGGTGCTATTGTTCCGGGGGTAATGGGACAGACCGGCATGGAGACGATGGAGATTGTCAAAGGAATCGTCGAGGAGACAAAACCGGATGTGGTGGTGGCGGTAGATGCCCTGGCCGCCCGCAACAGTAAGCGGCTGAACCGAACGATACAGATTGCGGACACCGGAATTCATCCCGGTTCCGGAGTGGGTAATCACAGGAACGGCCTGACGGAAGAATCATTGGGCGTACCGGTCATCGGTATCGGAGTGCCGACCGTTGTAGATGCGGCGACAATTGTCAACGATACGATGGAAAATCTGATTGCTGCATTGGAATCTTCGGAAGTGCTCAAAGGGGTCGGTGATGTGCTGCACACTTATACGAATGCAGAAAAATATGAATTGGTAAAAGAACTGATTTCTCCGCATTTAAACGGGATGTTTGTGACTCCGAAGGACGAGGATGAATTGGTCAAACAAATCAGCTTTACAATATCCGAGGCTTTGAACTTGTTGTTTGCTAATGCATAGCGTATCCTGCCCAATCGTTGCTTTTATCCTTGAAAAGAAATAATATCGTGCAACAGGATGTATAGACGGGAGTTTACGCTCATATATATTTAGAAATCTGTCTGATTTTGCGCATACACGAACATAGGAGAGATACGCAAAAAGGCCGATTGGGAGGAAAAAGCATTGGAGCAGGAAAAAAAGAGTCGTATCATCTGTATTTTGCTGCTATGTCTCGTATGTATATGTTTGATTTATGAGAACCCTGCGGGTAATGTGGCAACATGGAAAAATCGTTTCTGCCGACAGATCAATCAATCGGCAGCCGATATGTATCTGCCGTCGTTGACTTATAAAGGACCGACTTCGTACACGCAGAGCCAGAGCTGGGTGATGGACAAAGCATTGACGATGCTTCCATTTTCTGGTTATCTGGAGAGCCGCGTCTCTTATAATGATGCGGTGGAGGATGCCGAAACCATAGCTAAAATATTGGAAAATCAGGCGAATGATGAAAATCAGGTTGATGAAAACGGTAATCTGATTGCTGAAAATGCCCCGGTGGAAAATGTTGTTCCGGCACAGGGAACGCCGACATTGGATATGTCGATAGAACGTCTGCGGGATTTTGATTATCTGCTGAGTAATTTTTATATCGTGGACAGTTCCACCATGATTGGAGCGGACCAGTTGAATGCGGATGATTTGCTGGGGCGGAATATGAAAATCGACAACACATCGGAAGGGGCTAAAATCCTGATTTTTCATACGCATTCCCAGGAGGCGTTTGCAGATTCCGTTCCCGGGGATACGAATACGACGATTGTCGGAGTGGGAGAATATCTGACGCAGCTGTTGAATGCGAAAGGTATTCCTACAATCCATGATACCGGGGTATATGATATCATAGACGGGAAGCTGGACCGCAGCAGGGCATATGAAAATGCGGAGGCTGCCATACGTCCGATATTGGAGGCAAACCCCTCAATCGAAGTTGTAATAGACCTGCATCGGGACGGGGTGGCGGACGACGTACATCTGGTGACGGAAATTGACGGAAAACCGACTGCAAGAATAATGTATTTCAACGGATTGAGCCGCACCCGCACAAACGGAGACATTGCATATCTGTACAATCCTTACATTCAGGATAATCTGGCGTTTTCCCTCCAGATGCAGATTGCCACGGAAACGATGTATCCGGGATTTGCGCGGCGCATTTATTTGCGTGGGTATCGTTATAATCTACATCTGATGCCAAAATCCTTGTTGATAGAGGCGGGGGCGCAGACGAATACGGTGGAAGAAATGCGAAATGCGATGGAAGTGCTGGCACAGACATTGTATCACGTATTGATAGAAGGCAACACATAAACCACGTTTTGTTTCACTCGCACACCGACGTAGGGTGAAATGGAACCAAACCACAACATCGTGTGGATTACGTGAAAATATGGGATTGAAAATCTACCATATTTTGTGTTAATATGGAATGAATGGAAAAGTTCGGATTTGAAAAGTAATAATAGAGGAGAAATGTTTATGGCGAAGAAGAATACATACGATGCGGACAGTATTGCGGTTTTGGAGGGGTTGGAAGCCTGTCTCTTATACACATCTCCGAGCCCACGAGACCGTACTAGCTCTCGTA
>CALZPS010000146.1 GCA_945827765.1 uncultured Lachnospiraceae bacterium
GAGATCTAGTACGGTCTCGTGGGCTCGGAGATGTGTATAAGAGACAGTCCACGTCAGTGTACTGAACTTCATCCATATCCCGGAGGACGATATTTGCTACCGCACCATCAATCTGCGGGATGAACAGACAGGCGCATTTTACACGGACTTGTTTGAACTGAAGATCTTGGAACTCCCAAAACTTCCGAAGGAGATAAACAGCGGGGAGGACATCATCCGCTGGATGCAATTCTTCAACGGGAAGAACAAGGAGGATTTCGCGGATATGGCAAAGAATGATGAATACATAGATGAGGCATATCAGACTCTTTTAAAACTGAGCGCAGACGAAAAAAAACGGCTCGAATATGAGGCGCGGGAAAAGGCGCTCCATGACTTTAACTCCCAAATCAGCAGTGCTATAAAGCACGGCGAAGAAATCGGACAAAAACGCGGCGAGGAAATCGGGCAAAAACGCGGCGAGGAAATCGGGCAAAAACGCGGTATCCAATTAGCCCGTGAGGTTTTTAAGCTGAACAGCAGCGGCGTATCCGTGGAGGACATCGCGCTGCAATGCGGCATTACCACGGATCAGGTAAAAGAGATTTTACAATAACGAAAAACGGACCGGACTTATAAAAGAGGGTAAATATATGTTGATTAGTGAACGGATTTATCAATATTTAGCGGATAAGAAAATGTCGCAGCTTGAATTTGCAGAGCGAACCGGTATTTCTCAAAGTACAGTCAGCGACTGGCGAAGGAAAGGCACGAACCCTTCTGCAGACAAAATTATGATCATTTGTGAAGTACTTGATATTTCACCATATGAATTGTTATCGGGAACAGAAAGCAAAAAACATAAAGAATACAAACAGCCCGATTATGTAAAAGTGGATAAACATTCAAAAGAATATGCTTTGATTGAAACATATCAAAATCTGGATCCGGACGATAAGAAACGACTGGAGGGGTATCTGAGTGCATTGAACGACCTAAAACAGCAATAAATCCTTTCCTGAGATCAACAAACACCTTGGGTAACTCGCAAAAAGTCCCCGTTACCGTTACCACTACGTCCACGCCTCTTTTATATCCGTTCGTCTCCATGTGATAAACGCCGGAATGCTGTTTTGACTGCTGCCGCACGCTGTAAGCACGGTTATTATTGGCACAAGCAACAGCATCAAAACTATACTTTTATGCATGAATCTTTGTTTTTTCATCTTTCTTTCCACCCTTTCCTCGAAATCCCGGAATAATCAGTAAAATAACACTCAACCACATTCCATACATTCCGGATACTCCGTATGCCAGACACTCATCGGCATAAATCAAGCCCATCTCATATGCCAGATCTGTATTCCAAGTAGCTCCTCCGACCGTGGAGCCTACATACTGGTTCGCGGTCTTATCGGACGTCAGATCGTGGTTTGATAAGATGCATTTCCAAACAGATTGATCATCGTAAGGTATTTGGAAACCATTACGTCCGCCACGATGGTCATCACCAGCAAAACAGCCAGCCCTGCCACTCCGGCACAGTCAGGACTTCACCATCTTCTTATACTGGCTGGGCGTGCGTCCGATATGTTTTTTAAACAGCCGGGAAAAGTATCCAAAGTCATGGATTCCCACATTCCCCGCCACTTCCGCCACAGACATATTTGTGGTATTGAAATACCGTATGGCGGTCTGCATCCTTTCTTTTTGAATGAATTCGGTCAGACTCTCCCCTGTCTCCTTATGAAACTGTTCCGAAAGATACGACGGATTTTTCTGAAAATATGCCGCTATCACCGAAAGCGTCAGTTTTTCCGATATATGCAGCGTCACATAATTCATGACATTACGCACCAGATAGGAATATTCCGGCATACTATAATTTTTGACGAGCAGACTGTATTTGCGCACCATCTCGTACGGGAGCTGCAAAAGGACGTCACATTGACCGGCATTCTCGATCTGCATCTCAAAACGAAAATACTGTTCTAAAATGAAAGTTGGATGAATCTGCGTCAAAAGCAGTCTGCTGCTGCAATGCACATTGACAGCATTCAGAAGTTTTTTCATCCGGTTGAGTGAAGGGTTGGCATCGTAGCCAATATAATCCAGAAACCTTTTCAAGGTGTCACTGCTCTGCTGACTGTTTCCGGTAAGCAATGTTTCCAAAAAATGATTTAAATACGATGCATAATTTTCCAGTGTATTACCGGAAAAGGACTGTACGGTTTCATAATCCGGCTGGAAAGTATTCTGTTCTTCCGAAAAGCTGATTGTCTCCGGTACTATATGTTGAAATTCCGGCACAAAAGCAGATAACAGATGCTGCAATGTCATGAGTAAATTCTGCATGTCTACGACTGGCAGACTATAATAAAACTGACGAATTACCATCAAATGGGAAACCGGAAGCCGATTCGAAGAAAGGATACGGCTCAAATACTGCTCTGTCATCGGCCGATTGCGAAAGGGACCCAGACTAATAAATACATTAGGTTTTTGTTTGCAGAAGAAAGCTATCACATTATAAAAATCCAGATTACTTTTCACCACAAACAAATGATACCCTTCCAGTAACTCCAGGCCCTTCACCAGAGGGGCATGTAAATTGTCTTTTTTCCAAACCGTTTGCCGAAACCCTCGGTCTATTTTATTCAAGTCGCCATATGGTTCGCCGAAAAAATGAACATCCATTCCATATACATCAGAAATCATCTGCCGAATAAACGGAAATGCCTCCTTGATACTCTTACGGTTCTGCATCTGTATTTCCTCTTTTTAAGAAAATTTTCATATATTAAGAAAATAGCACAAAAATAATCCAAATTCAAGAAAAATCATACAAGTAGAGCACACCTGTTTTCTGCTATAATAAAATACATATAATACCGAAAGGAGACCAGACAAACATGGTAAAAACGAATTGGAATTCAGGATGGAAATTCACCAAGGATACCATAGCCGTATCGGAGGGGACTTCTGTTCTTGAACAGGGCAACTGGACAGAGGTGGATTTGCCGCACACATGGAACGGAGACGACGGACAGGACGGAGGAAATGATTATTACCGCGGCACCTGTTTCTATACCAAAGTATTGAAGATAGCTGCCATTTCGAGCACAGATGACATTTACATTGAATTTGAAGGTGCCAACTCTTCCGCTACGCTTTATGTGAACGGGAAAGAGGCGGCTCATCACGACGGAGGATATTCCACTTGGAGAGCCAACATCACCGGACTTTTGAGCGAGGAAAATGAAATCGTCGTGGCGGTAGACAATGCCCCCAACGACCACGTGTATCCGCAGATGGCAGATTTTACGTTCTACGGAGGACTGTACCGTAATGTAAACATTCTCTGCGCAGGCAAAGCACGGTTTGATTTGGATTATTATGGAGGTCCGGGTGTAGCTGTGACTCCCGAAGTCAAAGGAAACGATGCAATTGTATCCGTGGAGGGCTATCTGAGCGGTATCACCGGAACTGAGACCTTAACCTTCACTATCTGTGACGGGGAACAGGTCGCAGCCGAGGTTTCCACGACAGCGGCAGAGCCCAAAGTTGCTCTGGAACTCAAGAACGTGCATCTGTGGAACGGCCGCAAAGACCCACACCTGTATACACTGAAAGCAGTATTGTCCGACGGTGATACGGTTCTGGATGAACGCAGTGTACAATTCGGATGCCGCTCCTTTGCCATTGACCCGGAGAGGGGTTTCATCTTAAACGGAGAAGAGTATCCGCTGCACGGCGTATCCCGTCATCAGGACCGTCCGCATATCGGAAATGCTCTCCACAAAGAGCATCACGAAGAAGATATCGACTTAATCATGGAAATGGGCGCCAACACAATTCGTCTGGCACACTATCAGCATGACCAGTATTTCTACGACCTCTGTGACGAAAAGGGGCTGGTCATCTGGGCTGAGATACCTTATATTTCCAGACATATGCCTGGAGGCAGGGAAAACACCATTTCCCAGATGAAGGAACTGGTAACACAAAATTACAATCATCCTTGTATCGTGGTATGGGGACTGTCCAATGAGATTACGATGGGCGGGGCAGACGACCCGGATTTGTTGGAAAACCACATAATATTAAACGACCTTGTACACCAGATGGATCCGTCCAGACTGACTACTATGGCTGTTGTCTCCATGTGCAGCATGGATTCCGAGTATATTAAAATTCCGGACGTAGTTTCCTACAATCACTATTATGGGTGGTACGGCGGAGACACTTCCATGAATGGAGAATTTTTCGATAAATTCCACGCCAAATATCCGAATATTCCAATCGGTCTCAGTGAATACGGATGCGAGGCACTGAACTGGCATACGTCCAGCCCGGAGCAGGGCGATTATACAGAAGAGTATCAGGCATATTATCACGAAGAGCTGATCAAACAAATATTTGCCCGTCCGTTTATCTGGGCTACCCATGTATGGAATATGTTTGACTTTGCCGCAGATGCCAGAGCCGAAGGCGGCGAGGATGGTATGAACCACAAAGGACTGGTGACTTTCGACCGCAAATACAAAAAGGATTCCTTCTACGCATACAAAGCATGGCTGTCTGATGAGCCGTTCGTCCATATTTGTGGAAAGCGCTACATTGAGCGGGTGGAGGATGTGACAAAAGTAACTGTTTACTCCAATCAGCCGGAAGTTGAAATGTTCGTGAACGGTGAGAGCATCGGCAAACAGACTTCGGATGTCCATTTCTTTTATTTTAATGTGAAAAATGCCGGGGAAAGTACACTGACTGTCAAGGCCGGTGACTGTACAGACGAAAGTATT
Organism: uncultured Lachnospiraceae bacterium; assembly: GCA_945827765.1. Lineage (GTDB taxonomy): Bacteria > Bacillota > Clostridia > Lachnospirales > Lachnospiraceae > Schaedlerella. The sequence goes on from CALZPS010000146.1 coordinate 4,785, forward strand.
ATCCGCAAGGTGGACACGTTTAATGAGGAATACCGTATGAAAGAAACCGGTGATGTGCTCAACTGGTTTGAGATTGAAACCCCGGAAGGCTATTTC
>CALZPS010000147.1 GCA_945827765.1 uncultured Lachnospiraceae bacterium
GAATCCTGCTTTTCCTTTTGCATCGGTATCCCAATTACGCCATAAACATTATTCCCGCTTCGGATTGCAAGATATAAACATTTGGCCTGGGGAAAATGTTGTGTGGATGCACCGGCACGCCGCCTGTTTTCATAGACCCATCGAGCCACATTCTGCTCTTCTTGTGTTAAAAAATCTTCAGTATCTTCTTTTTCCCCGGGGAAAAGTTTCCCCTCTGATAAAGTTCCATCTTTCACAATATATGCTGTAATACTGCGGTTTAATAAACGAATCAGCTGTGTACAGGTAACTCCAAGAATCTCCGTTTCTCCTTTTTCCCTTTGCAGTAGGCAGTCTGTGTCAAACAGAACTTGTGTACGAAAGGCAAGCTGTGCGGAAAGTTTTGCATGTGCTTTCAGCTTTGCTGCAAGTGTTCCGGTAAGCACGGACGAAATAAGCATGATAAGAAATGTTACCGGATATCCTACCGCATACGTCTGAAAAGACATTCTCGGCTCTGTGAGAAAAAAACAAAATAAGAACACGCTTAAAAATGATCCGGCTATGCTGCAAAGATATCCATCTGTCACAATTGAAGTAAGTAAAACCCCAAAAATGTATATAGTTACGATATTTATATCCGCAAAATTCAGCTTTTGGAATAACAAACCGATTAAAGTGCATACTGCAAATATAAAAGCTGTCAGGAAATAGTCTTTTGCAGATGGTTTCTCCGTAGCTCCTGTAACGGACCGTTTCGAATAGGTTTTATTTTTTTCCGCATCCTGAATAAGATGGATATCAATGTCCGATACAATTTTAATTAACTTTTCCGTCAGAGTGGATTTGCTGAAAAAGTGATTTCGTCCGGCATTGCTTTGTCCGATAACAATCATTGTAACATGAGAAAGTCTGGCATACTCCGCAATCTGCATGGGCACGTTTTCCCCATGGGTCATTACGATTTCTGCCCCTAGATTTTCCGCATACCGGATATGTTCTTCCAGCTTTTCCTTATCCATGGCTTCTGCTTTTGTACCGGCCTGCACATACAGAGCTGTAAAACGAGCCTGCAGCGCATTAGCCATCTTTGCCGCGGCAGCTATTATTTTTAAGTTCGAGGGTGCTGCAGACAGACAGACAAGGATATGGTCGTCCGCCTTTTGAGTATCATCTTCCATTTTCTGATTCATCTTGACTATCCCCTTTTTCTGGTGTTTGGAAATTATATCGTGGGAGTGTGTTATGGTCATAATGCGGTCTGCCTCTTTGTATTGACTTTTACACTCAGGAACCTCTTTGTTCGTCACTCCGGCAGTTTAATTATATACGGACGCACTTCTGAAGTGCCTTGTATTCTCCCAGTACCAGCAATTTGTCCGTCTCTGTAAAAGTTGTATCCGTGGAAATTGCAGCATTGAATGTTCTTTCACCCTTTACCGCCAGGATATTAATGTTGTAACGTTTCCTTATATCCAGCTCACCTATTGTCTTTCCAACCCATCTTGCCGGTACTTCTACCTCAAAGATTGCATGAGATGCATCCACCTCCATATAGTCAAGGATATGGTCATCCGTGTACCGGATAGCGGCCCATTTTGCAACCTGTTTTTCGGGATAGACCACTTTGTCGGCACCATTGCGTAAAAGAAATTCTTCCTGGACACCACGCTCCGCCCTGGAGATTATCAGTTTTGCTCCCAACTTTTTTAGAAGTAACGTTGTTTCAAGGGAATTCTGGAAACTTCCCCCAATGGTCACAAAACAGATATCATAGTTGCCAATCCCAAGGGATTGTAAAAATTCTGCATTCGTGCTGTCACCGATCTGTGCATTAGTCACAAATGGCAGCACTTTGTTCACCCTTTCTTCATTCCAGTCAACCGCCATAATTTCATGTCCCATTTGGCTTAACTGCACAGCAATATTTTTTCCAAACCTTCCGAGTCCAACAAGCAATACGTTCTTCATAATTCTTTCTCCTTCTTATCCAACTATAATCTTCTCCATAGGCAGCTTTGCATTCCAATTGTTTCCTCCGGAAAACACCGCATAAATTAATGTTAGACCGCCCACACGTCCCAAATACATCAATATAATCAGCACAGTTTGTGAAAAAACATGAAGCCTCGGGGTAAGCCCCAGGGTCAGCCCTACCGTGTCTACAGCAGAAGCCGCTTCATACAGACAATCCAGAAGCGGAAAACCTTCATATACACTGATTGCGATTCCGCCACAAAAAAACAGGATAAAATAAAGCATCGCTATCGTTGCTGCATTTTTTATCACATTATATTCCAATCTTCGTCCAAAAGCCCCTGCATTTTCCTGACTTCGAAATGTGGCAATTGCATTTAAAATAAGCACCGCAAAGGTTGTCGTTTTCATTCCACCGGCTGTAGAACCCGGCGAACCACCGACCAGCATCAACAGAATCATAACCGTTTGTGACGCCGCACTCATATCTGAAATATTTATCGTATTAAATCCTGCGGTTCTTGACGTTACCGATTGGAACAACGCAGCTAACAAGCGTTTCCCTGCGGATAAATCATTCAAATCACAGACGAAGAAAAAAATGGTAGGAAATAGAATCAGACCTGCAGAAGTTATCAGAATAATCTTGCTTTGCATACGGTAACGTTGAAAGTTCAGTTTATTCGTATAAATATCATCCCAGGTGAGGAAACCAATTCCCCCTACAATAATCAACAGCATAATTACAACATTTACAAGGACATTTCCGGAATACCCGATTAAGGAAGGAAATGGATCGTCGGCCGTTCCCAGAATATCAAACCCGGCATTACAAAAAGCAGAGATTGAATGAAAGACTGCCATCCAGATTCCTTTTCCACCATATTCCGGTAAAAAAACCGGCAGTAACAACAGCGCCCCTGCCGCTTCCATCAGAAATGTCCCCTTTATAATAAATCTCGTTAATCTGACAATTCCGCCAACTTTAGGCGCTGATATCGCATCCTGCATGGTGCTTCTTTTCATAAGAGATATTCTTTCTCCGGAAAGAAGGGAAAAAGATGCTGCCACTGTTATCACGCCGAGCCCACCAATTTGTATAAGTGCAAGAATAATCGTCTGTCCTGCCATGGACCAGTAGCTTCCGGTATCCTTCAGCACAAGACCTGTCACACATACTGCCGAAGTGGCTGTAAAAAGGGCCTCATGAAATGGAGTTGGTACTTTATCCAAAGTGGAACATGGAAGCATCAGCAAAACGGTTCCCAAAAGTATCACTCCTGCAAACCCCAGAATTATTAACTGAAATGATGTTAGATGCTTTTTCTTATATGTTTTTTTTTGCATAAACGATCAGAACTCCTTATTATTGATTCTAAAATAATGCTGCCTTTGAATTGTTTTTATTATATACAGTTGCTTTCAAAGATGGTATAAGAGTCTCTGTTTCTGTATTAAGATTCTATAAAGGTTCAATCTAAAATAAGGAATTATTCCCGGAAAAAGCCACTATCTTGGCACACATGAAGAGCCCCGGGACGCTTTCTCGTCCCGGGACTCTTCCGATGTAACTTACCCGATTCAAATTACTCTGCTTCCGGAATCGGTTCTTCTTCTCCCAATACCGGTTCTTCTGTCTTATCTTCCTCCGTCTCCGGTTCCACCGGGTCGTCCGGCGATTCATTCGATGCGAAGACGGAGTCTCCGGATACCTCTGCCTCGAAACCCGTTTCTCGCGGGACGGGTTTCGGTACTCTCTGAGATGCCGGCTTCAGTGCCTGTGCCAGCATCCGTTCCAGCCGTTCCGCTTCTCCCCGGGTCAGTGTCACACCCTTTGCCATCTTCTCATGATTGGGAGCCCAATCACGAATGTCCATCTTCGGGGGATTTCCGTTCCAGGAAATTAGATTCAGTTCTTTAGTCCAACCTTTCGGCGATGTGGACAGATTCCCGTAATGTCGCTCAATTTTGTACTCAAATGATGCCATTTCTATTCCTCCTATTCGATACTTGATACACAACCATTTGATGGTTAAATTATATCTTCTCTGTTATGGAGGCGCAAATTTCATACGACATGCTTTTAAACCGAAATCGCCCTTTTGTGGGACAGAAACGGCAAAACATAAACTTTCGAAAAATTATTTTTCCGCAAGTCGGGAAACATTGGTAAACGCCTTGTAAATGGCCCGTATAGCATTCTTGTAATCCGATTCGTTGACGCCAATCTGCATGCTGATTCGCTCCGCACCGTGATCGGCGAAGCGGAGGTTGATGTGCTCATTGGCCAGGGCTTCAAAAATCCGGAGGGATACGGAAACGGTTTTGCTGATGTTCCGTCCCACCACTGCGATGGTAGCCAGGCCGGTGGATACATCGATATCCTCTGCACCGGTCAGCTCATGAAGTTCCTGAATCACCTGCTCCTCGCAATCCCGGAAGGAAGAAGCGTTTACCACCAAGGAGACAGAATCCAGCGCAATCTGTTCTGCCGAAATCTCCAGTCCGTGGTTTCGGAAAATCTCATCGATTCTGGACTTCATCGCCGAATCCTCCGTCAGGCGCTCCCGCTCAATCAAGACGGAGCAGTAGCCGGTCTTTCCGGAAATGCCGGAGACATCCAGCACCGTCTGATAGAAATCTGCATTCTTTACAATCAGAGTGCCCGGCTTCTTCGGCTCCGATGTGGAGCGGATATTGATCGGAATGCCCCTTCTTCTGGCCGGTGCCACCGCATCCTCATGCAGCACTTCCGCACCGCACAGGGAAAGCTCCCGCAGCTCCCGGTAATTGATGACCGGTACGCTCAGCGGATTCCTTACCACCTTCGGGTCGGCCATGAGCATTCCCGGCACATCCGTCCAGTTCTCATAGAGCTGTCTCTTATACACATCTGACGCTGCCGACGATACTCCTTGTGT
>CALZPS010000148.1 GCA_945827765.1 uncultured Lachnospiraceae bacterium
ACACAAGGAGTATCGTCGGCAGCGTCAGATGTGTATAAGAGACAGGGACAAAGTCACGCCGCCGATTCATGCACTGACCTTTACGATGGAATTAGACAGGTATGGGATTGACTATGAACTTCATATTTTCAAGCCGGGACCGCACGGAATGTCTCTTGCCAAGCCGCTTACCTGCGGCGGTATGAAAGAATATGTGAACCCGGTTTTCGCCCAATGGTTTGGCATGAATATCGATTGGTTGAAAGCACAGTTCGGGGAATTTACGATTTACGGTGTAAATGACGGGCGTTTTGGGCGATATAGTATTGACACGGCGATACAGGAATTGTTTGCATGTGAAGAAACCAGGCAAATTGTGCTAAACGCATTTCCGGCATTGGGGCAGGCGGATTTCCAGAACCCGGCGCTTTCAGGCGCAACCCTGCGGACAGTGCTTGGATATTTGCCGGAAAAAGAGGAAACGTTGATAAAGCAGGTGGATGAGGCATTGCTGAGGGTTTAAAAAGAATTTTATTCGGCATTTTGTAAAGAATTCATTCGGCATTTTGTAAAGAATTTATTCGGCATTTTATAATATCTTTGTCTGGCACGAGCTATTTCCTTCGGAATTGTGCAGGACTCATTCCGCTCCATTTCTTAAAAATCTTACAAAAGTAGCTGGCGTTCGTAAAGCACAGCAATTCACTGATTTCAATGACACTGAGGCTGCCGAATTCGAGCAGCCTTTTTGCTTCTTCCACTTTGTACTCCTGAATATAATTCGCAATGCAGACCTTCCACCGCCATCAAGTACCGGATGCAAGCTACAAGGTATATGACCAGTTTAAAGATGAAAGCGGGAAACCGATTTATCCGCAGCTGCCGTTTTTGATTGCCCCGTTTATCGCACAGCGCGGCGGCCAGCAGCCGGTGGTCGATTCGTTTGCAAACGGGGAGAAATCGGACGTGTGACTGAGGTGGAGACGGTACATACATTTGATAAACCGGGTCTCTATTTACCGGTAATTAAAGTAAAGAGCAACCGGAACGGTGATGCCGCGGACATTTTCACCCAATGCAAGAATCTGGACAGAGTGCGGGTGATTGTAGAGTAGAGTATTCTCATCAGGGCTATTATACATAGCTACTCAGAAATGTCCACTGGATGTTACTGATGTATGTACGGCAACGAAAGAGAGCTGACCAAAACGGAACAAAGTCTGTTTGGCCAGCTCTCTTTAGCTGTATTTCTTTCTGTACTCCCGCGGCATCATCCCTGCCTGTTCATAGAAGGTTTCAGAAAAATGGCTGCTGGAACAAAAATGTAGCTGTTCACTAATTTGCTGGATGGAATCTTTCTGCGAGACAAGGAGCAGTTTGGCATATTTAATCCGCGTTTTTTTGATATAATTGTTCAATGTCATTCCCATTTCTTTTTTGAATAATTTTGATAAATAATAAGGCGTATAACCGACTAAACCGGAGAGCATTTCCAGACTTAAATCACTCGTGGGATTTTGTTCAATATAATCGCGGCAGGTTCTAAGCGGCGCGGACAGTGCATTGCTCTGTCTGCATTCATGCACTCGTGTGATATAGTCCTCATACATAACGTCAATGATTCTTTTCAGTTCAGACGGAGTCTGACAATTGTCCACTGCCTCAAGGTAAATGTTGCTGAGCGAATAAGCAATGTAACGGGATAAACCACCGTCTTGGGCCGCTTTGCAGCAGAAACTGATAAACCGGTAAGTGGGATATTTATAATGGAGCAGGGAAGTGGTTTCATTTACTTTGATACTGGCAGCGACAGAGGACAGTGAAAATGCTTGTTTGTAGCTTGGATTTCCCTGTTCGACGGCAAGCAAAAGGGCTTGCTCCTTGTCATGAGTCTCGGGCAGTAAAGGGTCGTTTCCCTCATCGTTGTACTGTAGCAGAGTATCTTCATAGAGCGGCGTCAGATAATAGAAATCTTCGGTCATAATCTTTTCATCACAGACAGCGAAATGGAACATCAGCACATATTGCATCAGACGGTTGGACTCAATGACTGGAAGTGTACGCAGTTGTTCTAACATGGAGCGCTTAACGGCAATTGAGATATTATACTGGTTCAGCTTTCTTTCAATATGTGAGTAGGAAAAGCTGGTAATAAAGGCAGGTCCCATGATGTGGATGCGCAAGAGTGTTTTGGCATGGAGATGCCGCCGACGTGGAACTCTATCTGAACGGCGTGTCGCTCGGAAGGAAAAATGTGTCGGAATGTCAGGTACAGTTTGAGACCGTGTATCAGCCGGGTGAACTGACTGCTGTTGCTTATGCGGAAGACGGAACAGAGCAGGGACGCGATATATTGATGAGTGCACGAACGAAAAACTGTCTGACAGTAGAGGCGGAAAAGCAACGGTTGCTCGCGGATGGACAGGATTTGTGCTATGTTGACATCAGTCTGACCGATGAGCAGGGAGTTTTGAAGGCGTCACAGGATAAGCCTGTCACGGTTTGCGTGGAAGGGGCGGCAACATTGGCAGGACTTGGCAGCGTAGCACCTTGTACGGAAGAGACATTTACAACGAATCAGGCAACGACTTACTATGGAAAAGTATTAGCGGTTGTCCGTGCGGCTTGTCAATGTGGAGGTGCAGAAAATAGGTTATTTGTTTCCGGGAGCGCGCAGCGCCTGTTATTCCGCAGATTTGCTGCTGCGGCAATATAAGAGAATCAAAAGCGAAAAGAGAGAGCATTTTAATTACAAAGATGTAAAAGGTGTTTATACAATTGTACTTTTTGAAAGAAGTCCGAGGGAATTTCACGGATTTCCGGAAAATTATATTCATTATGGCAAGCAGCAGTTTGATACCGGATTAAAGATGGATTTGCTGCAGAGATATATCTTTATCCCTCTTGACATCTTCAAACAAAACCTGCAAAATAAAGGTATCAGAAATGACTTGGATGCATGGCTAACGTTCTTATGCGAGGATGAACCGGGGGAAATCGAGCAGTTGATACAGCAGTATCCCAAATTTATTCCGATGTATGAGGACATCTACCAATTATGCAGAAATATGGAGAAGGTGATGGGATTGTATTCGAAAGAATTGCAGATGATGGACAGGAATACAGTGCAGTTTATGATTGATGAACAGGAAGAATTGATAGAAAAGCAAAGAGAGCAATTGAACAAGAAGGATGAAGAACTGGCGCAGAAAAGTGAGCAGCTGAGCCAGAAAGATGAGCAGCTGAGCCAGAAAGACGAGCAGCTGAGCCAGAAGGATGAATTGCTTGATCAGAAAGAGGAATTGCTTATCGAGAAAGACAGGAAAATAGAACAATTGGAGAGGCTGCTTGCTGAAAAGAGGAAGTAATTTTATCAAAGCGTGTCCATGACTGCAAATGTGGTTGTGGACATATTTGTTTATTTAACGAATTAAGTAAAATGTTAAGTGAAAAGAAGTTAATAATTAATTGAAATTAAGTTTGCGTTCTGCAATACTATAAAATAATGATACAAGGTTCAAAAGGTCTACGCCCACATGAGCTTGCTCATAGGTGAGTGAAAGACCTTAAAAAATCAAACAAGAAACAGGAGGTTGCAGCAATGAGACAATATGAGATGTTTGAATTGGCATTTGCCGGGACAGCTCCGGCGGGCAGTGAAGTACAGGTGAACATCACCGCCGTATTTACCAATGGGGAAGACAGTACGAAGGTGAAAGGGTTTTATGCCGGAAATGATACATACAAGGTACGTTTTTATGCGGAGAAACCGGGAACTTACAAGTGGAGTGTGTGCGGAACGATTCCGACTTGCGACGGAAAAGAATTAATACTGGAAACATGCGGTACGGAAGAGTGTATTCCGGCGGAGAGCAGAGAGGTAAAACAAAACGGAAAATGGCATGGCGGGTGCGGTATCGTGCGTGCGGACGGCCTGCATTTCAAATATGCGGACGGAAATCGTTATCAGCCATTCGGCACGACCATCTATGCACTAGTGCATCAGGAAAAATCTTTGATTGACCAGACGATGGAGACTCTGGGGAGCGCGCCGTTTAACAAAGTACGTTTTTGTATGTTCCCGAAACACTATGATTACAACCATAATGATCCGGAGTATTTTGCTTTTGAGAAGACGGAGGACGGAAAATGGGATGTGCACCGTCCGTGCTATGCGTATTGGGATGCTCTGGAGACACGCATTCAGCAGCTTGGTGAAATGGGAATTCAGGGTGATGTGATTTTGTTCCATCCGTATGACTGCTGGGGATTTGCAGAATTGAGCGAAGAGGAGTGCATGGTTTATCTGGATTACTGTATGCGCCGCCTGTCGGCATATCCGCATTTGTGGTGGAGTCTGGCGAATGAGTATGATTTGATGGAACATTTTGAATTACAGTGGTGGTATGATTTCAGCGCGTTTATCGCTGAAAACGATCCATATCATCATCTATGCAGCAATCATAACTGTTTGCCATACTGGGATTTTGCTGAAAAAAATACGACACACTGCTGTATTCAGGATACTTGTGTAAAAAAAGTGCCGCAGTATCAGGCAAAGTACGGAAAACCAGTTGTATTTGACGAGTGCTGTTACGAGGGAGATTTACAGTATCCGTGGGGAAATATTTCTGGCTTTGAGATGATGGATCGATTCTGGACAGCCGTTGTGTTGGGCGGATACTGTACGCATGGCGAGGTGTTTGAAAACGAGGAAGAAGTGCTTTGGTGGGCAAAGGGTGGTACGCTCAAAGGAGAAAGCCCGGCAAGGATTGCGTTCTTACGTTCCATTGTGGAGGAGCTGCCGGGAGATCTGGATGCCAAATCGGGAGAAATGGGCAGTCTCAGCTATGCGCAGGTACAGGAAATGATGAAAAATCCGGAGATGGCAGAGA
>CALZPS010000149.1 GCA_945827765.1 uncultured Lachnospiraceae bacterium
AGATCTAGTACGGTCTCGTGGGCTCGGAGATGTGTATAAGAGACAGGCACAGCGTTGTCCGAGCTCCGGATAAACGTGGAGTTCGCTTTGTTGACATATCATATCCACAAGTATATAATTGGAAATAAATGATGGGAAAGGAAAGAAGACACAGTGAAGGAAAAAGTAAGGGGAAAAAAAGAAATTATTGTTGTTGCGGCAATGGTGCTGATGATTGTTCTGGTAACAGGGTATCCATATCTGAAGAACGGAATCGGTGGTTATGATAAGGACTTGCTATATCATTTACTGCGGATAGAGGGGATTAAGGATGCATTGCTGCAGGGTGAATTTCCTGTGCGTATAGATGAGAATTTTTTTGACGGGTATGGTTATGGGAGCCCGTTGTTTTATCCGGATCTCTTCTTTGTGATTCCGGCAATCTTGCGGATTTTGGGATTGTCACCATCTGTTACATGGAAATTGTTCGCACTTTTACTGACTGCACTGGCATCTTTGTCTACTTATTTCTGTTTCAAATATATTATCAGAGACTGGAAGTATGCAGTGACGGGAACAATGCTTCTGATGCTGAGTCAGTTTTATCTTGCGGATTTAATGATTCGCGTTGGAATCAGTGAATATCTGGCATTCATTTTTATGCCGATGCTTGTGGCTGGAATCTATGATTTCTTTGAGCGGGACGGAAAAAAGGTATATCTCATGGGCATTGCGTTGGCCGGTCTCGTTTTGTCACATACGATTATGACGTTTATCGGTGTGATCATTACAGTTGTTATTTTTGTGTTCATGTTTCTACATCCGCAGAAAAGGAAGTTGTTTTTGGAAAAAGAGCGGATGGGAAAACTGATTCAAACAGCGGTATTGACAGTGATGGGAGTTTCTTATTATTTGTTTCCTATGTTAGAGCAAATGAGAGCGACAGAATATCGGTTTTCCACTCCTTGGGCGCATGTTGGGGACTATGTACAGCCGCTTTCTGTGCTTTTTAATCCGACAGGTTATTTTAACTATATTGCTTATGTGGGAATCGGAGTGCCGCTTCTGTTATTGCTATTCTGTCGGGTGATTTATGGAAAACCAAAAAATAAATGGGCGGACGCTTTTTATTTTGGCGGCATTTTCTTGTTTTTGATGTCAACTTCGTTGTTCCCGTGGAGGCTTTTGGACAATACGATATTTAACATGTTACAGTTCACATATCGTTTATATCCATATGCTCTTTGCTTTTTGATTCTGGGAATATGTATGATTTTAGCGGAGCAGTCAGAAAAGCAGCAGGCGAAAACGATCCGCTTCATGGTCATTTCCCTGACGATTGTTTTTGGAATCTGGCAGAACTATAATGTGATACGAGAATATACCGGATTATACAATACGGATTTATCGGAACAATATATTGCCCGGAATAGTAATTGTGTGGGAAAAGGAGAATGGCTTCCGGTATCGCTGAATGAGGATGTGACAGAGTTGACTGCATCCGGTCTGGTCTTGTGCGAGGGAGAAGAAGTTGATACTGTTCGCACACAAGGTACAGTGGAGTTTAAAACAGTCAATGGAAACATCACGGAATATGAAGTGCCGTTTATCTATTACAAGGGATACAGGGCAATACTGACAGATGAGAACGGTGAATTACAGGAACTGACAGTTCGAGAATCTGAGCACGGACTGGTGGAAGTCTTGAATGAGACTGGTCACGAGGGAAATGTCAGAGTCTTTTATCAGGAAACACCGATTCAGAAGTGCACCAAATGGGTTTCTATTCTGACTGTGATTGGAATCGTTGTAGTACAAGTGTTGAAAATGAGGAAAAACAGCGAAAAAATATGAAACGTGGGAGAAGAGCGGCAGTCACAAATAACAGGATGGTGTTGTCCGCGATTGCTGTGTCAGGGCAGTTTTACAGAGCCTTCGTATGATACAAATCATAAGATATCCGCTTAGGATGACAGCTGTTTCAGCCAAAAACAGGAAAGCATCTGATTGGATATTTCTGAAAGGGATGAATTGCCTCTCCAAGTGATGAAGACAGAGAATGATAAGAGAACCCTGACCAATCCATGACAATATCTTTTGCAGACGTTTCAGTTTACACAAATGATGAATAAGTGCGCAGCATACGAGGCTTCCGGCTATTGCAACAATGATACAGGTAAACTCCCCTTTATACTTCCGCCAAATAAATTCCAGGGTGATTCCACGGGATATTCCGGCCATCCAAAGAAACAGACATAAAGCGATATAAGCTTTTTGATTCCCAAAATCTGAAAGGATCTGTTTTTTTTGTAATATAAATCCCGCATAAAAAAATATTACTGCAACAAAAGCTATATCGGCACTCCACGGAAACCAGTATTTTGTTTTTCCCAAATATAGCCCGCACATAACAGAAAGAAGAATCAGTAACAATCGCAGCTTTTCATCTCCGCGGCTGATTCGTGTAATGCCCCAGAACAAAACTTTTAAGAGAAAGAGCATGGGCAGAAACCATAACACGCGCACACCCTCTGCCTGCGGAAACGGCATGATCGTCGCTATGGAAATGCCGGACAACATAGTAAAAAAATATTTCCGCAGCGCGGTGTCCCACGGCATATTAAGGAGTATAATATTTATTATATACTGAAAAAAGAGTGTCAATGCATAAGGAAACAGCAGTCCTTTTATGTTTTTTGAAAGTAAGGTACGAAATTTGACATCTTTATAAAAGAATCCGCTGACGATAATAAAAAGCGGCATATGAAAGGAATAGATATATGCAAATAACTTACTTTCAGTGTCCAGTGTATGACCGAAAATCATCAAAAGAATGGCAAATGCTTTTACTGCATCTATCCATTCAATTCTGTTCTGAGGTGTGGTGGTGCACAAATCTTGTTTCATAGGAGCTCCATTCCTTTTTAAAGTGGGTTTCTGTATTTGGTAAATGTATCATAGTAGAGAGAAGGAATCCCTACATCATAGCTTTCTCCGGCAATATCAACCGCAATTAACTGGCGGTGCTGTGCCAAATGCTGCAGAGCACTTGTCAGATCTATCTCCGCAGTAGATTCTGTCAGTTCAGTTTTTTCAATTTGTTGTTCAAGATATTGGAACACTTCATCCGTCAGAATATATTGTCCGAATGTGGCATAATATTGTGTCTGACCGTCCGCATCACGCACGCCGAGAGTTTCCTGTGCATAGTCAGCAGATGGTTTTTCGACCATACGATGGACATCCATCAAATAAGGTCTGTCGGAATGGAACTGTCCGGACAGGATACCGTAGTTATGTACCTGCTCCAAAGGCACGGATTTGATGGAAACGACCGATTTGTTTCCCCCGGCTTTGTTGTATGCATTGATGGTCTGGGTTGTGCAGGAGAAAGCAATTTTACTCTTATAAATAAAATCTCCGAGCATCAAAAGCGCAGGCTCCCCCTTCAATAATTCATGAGCCTGATAGACGGCATGCCCAAATCCTTTTTTCTCTTTCTGGACAACATAGGTGATCTTCCCGCCCTTCGGATAAATCCACTGATAATATTGTCTGACTGGTTTTGGCAGCTTTTTGACAAATTCTTCGTCCGTTTCATATTCAAAGAGCTTTTTGTAGTCTTCTACTTCATCTTCACCTACGATTAAAATAATATCTTCGATTCCGGCAGCATCCAGTTCTTCGATGATGCACATCAGTACCGGTTTGACAACTTCATTTTCATCAATAATGGGAAGAAATGCTTTTTTGGTAAAATGTGTCTGCGGATACATCCTAGTACCGAAACCGGCAATCGGAATAATCGCTTTCCTGATTTTGCCGCCGGCCTGCAGTTCAAAAGGAAATGCTTCCATATGCCGTTCATTGTTTAAATAATCGACCAATACCTGCTGAGATGCCTTATCCTTTGCAAGTAATTGGACACTGCCGTCTCCCTGAGATCCGACACCTTTCACCCCCCAAATGTATGGCTGGATATTCGGGTCATTCATAACAGAATGCAGGACGGGAGAGGTTAATTCATCCGGACAGGCGGGAGCAATTTTGGCATCAAAAAGCGCCTGTGCCTCGTTCATGATCTGCCCTAGTGCCTGAGCGTCACCGTCTTCAATGGCCTTGCTGGCTTTGGCAATGATCTCATAGTTATCTTTGCCGAGTGCATCCTGCACATTCTGATAAATCTCATTCTGGGCAAAGGGGTAGGCACGGTTTAAGTGTGATAATATTTTTCGGGTATTTTTACCGGCGCATAAATCGGCAAATACCCAGTACATGGTCTTTCCGACTTTCAGCTTGCGGATGGAGATTTCCTCATCGGAAAATTTCATGATAATCGGCTGTTCCCCGAATGCACATGCCTGATCGAGACGTCCGCATCTGGATTTTGTGAGCCGCTCACCGTAATACGCAGCCCGCATCTCCCCTTGAAGACTCAGGTGAAGCTGATACAGTTTGCTGAAGGCTCTGGCAATGAGTACGCAGATGGCAGCACTGGAGGACAACCCTTTTTTCATCGGCAGTGTTACTTTTTTTACTTCGATGGAAATGCCCCCGACGTGATAGTTTTCGACCATATATGCCGCAACTCCGCAGCAATAACTGAAAAAGTTATCCTGCAGTGCGTTTTCCCGCAGGATATCCGCGTTCATGTCACACTGGAAGTCAAGAGGCTCCCCGTGTTGATCGAGGGAACTGATGTAAAAGTGCTGATCCATTTTGGCAGTCGCATATATTCCCAGATTGATACCGGTGACAATGGCCTGTCCTTCCAAAATCTCCGGGTTCTGGCTGACATATTTTCCCGCCCAGTCACTGTGCTCGCCGAACAGGCACAGACGACCGGGGACAAATAATTCAAT
>CALZPS010000150.1 GCA_945827765.1 uncultured Lachnospiraceae bacterium
CTACACAAGGAGTATCGTCGGCAGCGTCAGATGTGTATAAGAGACAGTGGTTCTGAAACGCAGCAGATGGCATGAAATCATAAAAATGTGTCTGGCGTTTGGAGGCGGAATGTTGGCGGCGACAGTTCCTTTCTTACTCTATTTGTTTGCCAGTGGCTCTTTTGAAGCTTTCATGGACACCTATGTGTTGTACAGTTTGCATTATGCGGAATTTACCGGAGTGCCCGAGCGGGTGAATTGTATTCGTTTCCTTTTGAACACACCAATCAGTATATTCTTTTATGCCGCTGTTTTTGTATGTGTTCTGCTGATCATATATTTCGGGGTCAAAAAGAAAAACTCATTATTGGGTGTGGAAAGACGGCAGACAGAGATGAGTGTCTGGTTTCTGCTTTTGTCGGCGGCAATTCTGGTAGTTACATCAAGTCCCGGACAGTCATGGTATTACTATAAGCAGGCGACGATGATTATTTATGTTGTACCGCTGGCATTGATTGTAAGTATGGCATACAGATGGATGTGCGGACAATTGTCTGACAGAAAATGGATACACAAAAAACAGCAGGCCTTTGTCTGCGGCAGCATTCTGACGCTGCTCGTTCTCTTCTCCATCAGAAGCCGCCTGACGCCGGAGCGATACATCATTGTGCCGGATGCGAGGTTTGCCGGTGCGTTGACAATTTGTGAATTAATCGAAGAGTATTGTGATGAAGATGATACGATGATTTCTTTCGCCAATGACTGCACGATGTATTTTTATTCAGACTGTGAAGCAGCATCGCGCATCTTTTTTCCCAGCGCCACTATTGTGGAGGATGAGCTGATTGATGAATTGATGCAGGATTTGGAGCACAATGAGCCAAAGATAATTACTTTTCAGTGTGATTGGGAGGCGGGGCTGACTGAACGGATGAAGGAAGAGGCAAGAGCTTTTACGGAAGCAAATTATTCACTTCTATATAAAGATGAGTATCGTTCGGCATATCTACGCAATGAGTAGCAGTCAGTGTATTTACGTAACGAATAATGAGGGAGAATGGAGAACAATATGAAAAAGTATATCAGAATAGCCAGACCGGATCATTGGATTAAACAATTATTTGTATTTCCCGGATGTTTATTTGCATTGCTTTTGTCGCAAAAAACGGGGAATGCGGCAGAAATCTTGTTGACGGTTTTGCTCGGCTTTTTATCTACCTGTTTTATCGCATCGGCAAATTATGTCATCAATGAGTGGCTGGATGCCGAGTTCGATAAATATCATCCGACAAAGAAATACCGCAGTGTGGTGACGGTGGATGTGAAAGGCTGGATCGTATATGTCGAATATGCGTTGCTGACTGTGATTGGGTTTGCGGTTGGGTTTGCGGCAAATAAGCAGATTTTGTTCTGTGAAGTCTGGCTATGGGTGATGGGGATTCTCTATAATGTGAAACCATTTCGTACCAAGGACGTGGCTGTGTTGGATGTTTTGTCTGAGTCGGTCAACAATGCCATTCGTCTGTTGATTGGGTGGTTTTGTATCACGCAGGCACAATATCCGCCGATTAGTATCGTGGTAGGATATTGGATGGGCGGGGCGTTTCTGATGGCGATGAAACGATTTGCGGAATACAGCATGATCAATGACCCGGAACTGGCAGGACGCTATCGAAAATCATTTTCTCATTATACAAAGGAACTGCTTTTAAATACTGCATTCTTTTATGCAATGTGCTCTTCCTTTTTAATGGGCGTATTTTTGATAAAATATAAAATTGAATTTATTCTGTTTGTCCCATTTGTTTTTGGACTGTTTTGCTATTATTTCCACATTTCATTTAAGGAGGATTCAGCGGCACAGAAACCGGAAAAATTGTTTAAAGAAAAGAAACTGATGGCGTATGTGTTGTTTTTGATTGTCTTGTTCCTCGTGCTGCTGACGGTGGAGATTCCGGGACTTGAAGCGTTCTCGGTGTATGAGTTGATACCGATTCGATGATGAGTGGGTGGTTGACACCGCCTGATTGGCGTGGAAAGAATAGGAGTGCAATGTGGATTAGTATTCGGAATGGATGGAGGCAGTAATGAACGTATATGATTTTGATGGAACGATTTATGATGGAGATGCAACAGTCGGGTTTGTATTTTACACGTTGAGGCATCATCCGGCGGCGATGCTGAGAGCATTGCCAAAGCAGATTACGGCAGTTGTGTCTTATCTGGCTGGGAAAAGCAGTAAAACAGAGCTGAAATCAAGGTTTTTTGTATTTCAGCGATATTTGAAAGATATAGACAAAGATGTAAAAGATTATTGGGACAAAAATCAGCACAAAATCAAAGCCTGGTATCTTGCCCAGCAGCAGGAGGACGATGTCATTATTTCTGCTTCTGCAGAATTTTTGTTGCAGGATATTTGCAGTCGTCTGGGAATCCGCCATCTGATTGCCACGAGGATGGACAAGCACACGGGAGAGATTGCCGGAAAGAACTGTAAGGGGGCTGAAAAGCCGGACAGATTTTATGAGAGATTTCCGCAGGGGAAAATAGATGGGTTTTATTCCGATCATGATTCGGATCGCTACATGGCGCGACTGGCCAAGAAAAGTTATCTGGTAAAGAAAAATGACCTTTCAGACTGGCAGTTTTCAGGGGAAAGATAATAGAGGGGGCGAAACCGACATTAAGACAAGTAGATTTTATCCGACTTTAAAGGGAGATAAGAGCGAATGCAGATGAATGGAAAGTCCCGGAGTAAAACGAGGACAGACTGGTGGAAACGATTGGAATGGGCAGTAGTCTTTCTTGTGGCAGCGTCTCTCTGTGTGTTGGCCGCAGGGCGTGAGTTGTGGTATGATGAGGCATTTTCTGTCTGTATGACGAGATGCTCCTTTGCGGACATGATTTCTTATACCGCAAGTGATGTTCATCCGCCGCTTTATTATCTGATTTTGAAATTCTTCGTTATGATTTTCGGGCAGGAGTTATATGTATACCGGTTGGTGACTGCCTTGCCCTTTGCTTTGATGCTGCTGGCAGCCGGAAGATTTTGCCGGAAATATTTCGGCAGTTATGCATCCGTATTTTGTGTCCTGTATTTGACTGCTGCGCCGAGTATGCTTTTGTACGCATCGGAAATTCGGATGTATACGTGGTGTCAGTTATTTGTGGTGTTAAGTATGTGTTTGGCAGTGGAATTGTCACAGAACCGGTCATGGAAAAAGTGGCTTGCTTTTTCTCTGGTCAATGTACTGGCAGCGTACACACATTATTTTGCCGGGGCATCCGTGCTGTTAATCAGCTTTTTTTTACTGATATCACTTTTGGTACAAAATGTAAAAATACAAGACAAAACGGGACAAAAAAAACAGGTATGGCATCAAAAAGAACAGTGGAAACTGTTTTTACAGTGGATAATATCAATGAGTCTGACCGGAGTTCTGTATCTTCCGTGGCTGTTTGTGTTTTATCAGCAGGTAACGCGGGTGAAAGAGGATTACTGGATTTCGGCATTTGACTGGGAGGAAATCAGAGAGTATGCACAGTTTGTCTTTGGCTATCAGGAGAATCCTCTTAGTACTTTCTCGGGGATTGTCCTGCGGGTTCTTGTTCTGGCAGCGGCTGTGATGCTTATCAGATACTGGAAAAACCAGAAGAAGGACTGGATTCTGGCTGTGAATATTGGCGTGTTCTTTGGGTATATAGTGCTGGGCGTTTTGCTTTCAGTGTGTGTCACGCCGGTTTTTATGCGCCGGTATATTATTATCGTCCTGCCGTTGTTCTGGATTGCTGTAATCTGTGCGTTATTACAGGTGAAAGACAAAAAAGTGATTGTTTTACTTGGGTGCGTTGGATTATTGATGTTTTCGATTTCTTATGGAAAAGAACTTCGACATAGGAATTCCGGCGCTAATGTGACGGCTCTTTCCCTGCTTGAGGAGGAGTGTACACAGGGTGAGGTGTTTTATTGTACCAGTCCGTATGTGATGGCGGAGATGGAGGTCTATTTTCCGCAGAAGGCATGTTATATCCCGAAGGCGGCGCTGAAAGGCGAGGCGTTTACCCGCTGGGACGAGATGAGCGGATGCGTGATAACAGAAGGCGCGTCAGAGTTTTTTGCAGCGCGGCACGAGACGGTTTGGCTTTTGACTTATAAAGATAAAGAAGAATGTGTCGAATTGTTTGAAGAAAATGGTTATCGGATTACGGATAAAGGCAAACAGACACTTGGATGGGGAAATGGCAAAAAGGATAGTATCACTATCCATGTATACCGATGTGAACTAGAATAGGCAGGGGATATTTATGAAAGTAAAAACAAATCCATGGAAGAGGTTATATTGTTTTGAGATTCTTTTGATTGCGCTGTCATTATGCTTTTTGACAGTGGGGGATGAAATTTGGTTTGACGAGGTGTTTTCCGTCTCGATTGTCAAACATTCTTTTTCAGACATTATCTCTTTTACGGCTGCTGATGTGCATCCGCCGTTATATTATTTTATATTGAAATGCTTTACACTCATCTTCGGACAGCGGATGAGTGTCTATCATTTGGTGTCTGTTATACCATTTATACTGATGCTTTTGGCAATCGGACGGTTTGTGTCAAAGCACTTTGGGTTTAAAGAGGCGATGTTAAGCGTGTTGTTTGTGACTGCTGCGCCCAATATGTTGATGTATGCCGTGGAAATCAGAATGTATTCTTTATGCTGCCTTTTTGTGGTATTAAGTGTGATTCTGGCGGTGGAACTTTACGAAAATCCAGATAGCTCAAAACCGTCTGCCGGACGTTTGAATCGGATGATTGGCAATAAAAAATGGGCTGCATTTGCAATCGTGAATGTGTTGGCGG
>CALZPS010000151.1 GCA_945827765.1 uncultured Lachnospiraceae bacterium
TCTAGTACGGTCTCGTGGGCTCGGAGATGTGTATAAGAGACAGGTGCATAAGTATCTGTAAAGTTCACCTGTTCCGCGCGGTCCGGGTCTACCGTCATGCCCGCCGCACCGAAATCTGCTTTTCCGCTGGAAACTGCTCCGACGATAGAATCAAATGCCATATCCTCGATTTCCAGTTCCATACCCAATTCCTCTGCAATCGCCTGAGAAATCTCCACATCGATACCGACGATATCGTTCCCCTCATAATATTCATATGGCGGGAACTCTGCATTTGTCGCCATCACCAATACATCTTTCTTTTCCGCATCGTCTTTGCCGCAGGCAGCCAGCGCAAGTACACATACTGCTGCCAACAATAAGCTAACTACTCTCTTTTTCATCTTCTATTCCTCCTGATTTTCTCTCAGTTTTTTGGTTTCGACATGCATAAAAATACATATCTTTACTGATTTTATCAGCATTTATGCGAAAATACAATCTTTTTTTCAAAAAAAGCTCACAAATACTCACAAACAAAGAATAACCGTTCAATTACATTTTCCCCCACGACTGCGTGAGTGTGAAATGTTATAAGAGTTCAGCCGTACAGCTCAATTCTTATGCTGCTATCAAAGTCACCAGTGCTTTCAGGCCAAAGTACACCAAAACAATAGTTCCAAGTACGATTCGATAATATCCAAACACCTTGAAATCATTGTTTTTAATATACTGCATCAAAAATTTGATCGCCAGTATGGACACTCCGAATGACACTCCGCATCCGAGCAGCAGCAAAAGGATTTCCGACGCACCAAAGGCAAACCCGGTTTCCAGTATATACTTGACAACCTTCAAAAGACTGGCTCCGAACATGACAGGAATTCCCAAAAAAAATGTAAATTCTGCCGCCACATTTCTGGATGCTCCCACCAGTAGTCCTCCGATGATTGTCGCACCTGAACGAGACGTCCCCGGAATCAAGGACAACACCTGAAACCCACCGATAGCCAGTACTTGCTTCACGGATAATTTTGACAATTTATTCGCCTGCGGTGTCACGTCTTTATTCCGATTCTCTATCACTATAAACAGTACACCGTAAATAATCAATGTTGCCGCCACAACGTATGCATTCATAAAATGATCCTCGATAAAGTCATCAAACAGAAGACCGATAATCGCCGCCGGAACTGCAGCTATAATCACCTTAATCCAGAGCTGTATGGTCAACAATTTCTGTTTTTCCGTCTTTTTCGCGGAAAATGGATTCAGCTTGTGGAAATAAATCACAACAACCGCCATGATGGCTCCTAACTGGATAACCACATTAAACATCTCAATAAACCCGTCATCCAGTTTCAGTTTGACGAACTCTTCCACCAGAATCAGATGTCCCGTGCTGCTGATCGGCAGCCACTCCGTAATACCTTCCACAATCCCCAACAAGACTACCTTTAATACCTCTAACATACTCTGCTCCCTCCTAATACAAATCTTTGAATTGCCTTTGCCACACCTTCGTTGTCATTTGAATCTGTTATGTAATCAGCTGCTGCCTTGGTCCGTTCATCAGCATTTGCCATCGCCACACCCAGGCCGGCCTCTTTCAGCATCGGTATATCATTATCACCGTCTCCGCATGCCATGATTTCCTCCCGGTGAATGCCGAGTAATTCCCCCAGAGCAATCAGCCCCTTTCCTTTGTTCACCCCTGCCGCATTGATTTCAATATTATATCCCAGAGAACCTACCAAGACGATATCCTCCAGTCTGCTAAGTTCTTCCCATGCCTCTCTGCGTTCCTCCATGTCGGCAAATACCCCCTGCAGCTTATCCATATCCTGATTCGTCTCTGCGATCACCTTGTAAATATCAGGCACCGCCTTCCTGCTTTTTAAAACATATTCCCACATATATGGATTATGATGGTATTTTCCGACATGCGCCAGTTTGTCCTCATCTGCATAACCGATGCCGTCAAAATATATCTCTTGTAGCGTATCATATTTTTCCATAATTTCCAATGCCTTTTTCGCACTTTTCAATGGTAACAGGTGTTCTATCAACACTTCCCCTGTCTTTGTATCTATAATCCTCGCGCCATTTGATGTCAAAGCATAACGTATCCCCGGAAATGTTTGTATTTCCTGAGGGATTCCCGAATACGGACGTCCTGTTGCCGCCAGCACGATGACGCCCTCACGAATCGCTGCTGCCAGTATTTCTTTTGTATATGGTGTCAGTTCTTTCCTGCTGGTTAAGAGTGTCCCATCCAGATCCAGCCCTATCATTTTAATTTTTGTCATGTGTTTTCATCCTTTTTTCATATAGTTTATCAAATTTTATAATAAATTTATTGTAACAAAATTTGCTTAATTACGCAATTTATAGTATAATCAAAAGCGAACCTATTTTTCAGAAAGGATTATCGCTTATGAAATGGCCGACAAAACGTAAGCTGAGGATTGCAATTGCCCTCCTATGTACACTTACGCTCATGCTCTGCTCCAATTCTGCATTCGCAGACGGGGAGAAGAAAGAGGAATTAGAGAATGCTGCTTCCTCATTACACAGTCAGCTCGATGCCATCAATCAGGATATGCTTGCAATCAGCAATGAAATTTCAGCTAATGAAATGCAGATTGAAATCATCAACGGTGAAATACTCAGAACCGAAGAGTCCATTGAGCAGGCTGTGCTTGCCGAAGATGAACAATATAAAAAAATGTCTGCCCGCATCAAATATATTTATGAGACGGGCAATGCCAGTATGCTGGAAATGCTGTTTACCTCCAAAAGTCTTTCCGATTTTTTGAATGCAGCAGATTTTATCCAGCTTTTTAACTCCTGCGATCAGGAAATGTTATCCGACCTGCGTGCCGCCCATGACGCACTCCTTGCACAGCAGGACACCCTGAAACTCCAGCAGGAATCTCTGCAGGAATTGCATGACGGTTTAAACCGGAAATACAATGCGCTGCTTGATGAGGCTCGCGCTACTTCAACCGATTTATTTGTTTATACGATGCAGCTTGAACAGCTTCGCGCGCAGGAAGCATCATCAATGGGCGGTGAAAATAATCCGCCGAATCAGGATGGCACAGACGGACAGCCGTTGCCTGACGAGACTCCGGGTGCGTCTGACAGCAGTGTTTCAAACAATGGGCAGAATAGTTCCGTAAGTTCCGGTGATCTGGATTTATTTGCCGCCATTCTGGAATGTGAGGCTTATCAGGATTATGAGTCATTGTTAGCTGTGGCGACGGTAATTATGAACCGCGTGGAAAGTCCTCGTTTTGACAATACAATCCGCGGTGTTATCTATGCGTCCGGACAATTTGAACCTGTATGGACAGGCCGTTTAAACACCGTGCTTTCCCGAAAACCAACCGCGCTTTCTTATCAGGTGGCACAGGATGCAATCAACGGTGCCAGACATCCGGCTGTCGCAAACTGCTATTATTTCCTCTATGCAGGCTCAACAAATCGTCCCGGCATCAACATCGGAAATAATCTGTTCTTCCGGTCATGGTAAATAACTCCCGCATTTGTGATTTTCACTCACAAATGCGGGAGTGTTTTTTGTCTTGAACAACTCTTTCGCCGAATGGCTTTGCTCAAACACACTTCTGATGTTTTCCTCCTATACATAACAGCAGCAAAATACGGAAGAGAACCTCCGCCCTCTTCCGCATACACTGCCGTCTACTGAAAATCTACCACATCAATCCATCTCATCAGGAAATCCTTTTCCATTTCATTATTCTTCGTGAGCTGTGCCGCCGCCACAATCGGCAGCCACTGCTGTACGTACTGCATCGCGGTATCGCTCTTCTTGCAGAATAATTTCAGATACAAATCTGCTTTTTTCTGGTCTTTCAAGGCAAACAACAAATAGGTCATGGCCGCGTCCGCGCTGGCATTTCCCTGCGTCGCATGTGCCCAGTCTACTACGGTCATCTTGCCGTTTTTGCCATAAATCACGTTGCTTGGATTGAAATCACCGTGACACAACTTGTCATGTTTCGGCATACTCTCCAGACGGGTAAGCAATTCATAACGTGTCGTAGCATCCAGTTCTTTTAAACTGTTTATCTGACGCGCCAGCTTATCTTTGAGCTTATTGAGCAGAGGGGACTTCTTGCTATGTACTTCCAACTGCATATCCACAAACTGCTCCATATATTTCTCAAGGTTTGCGGGGTCAGAGTTCATCATGTCTTCCAGAGTCATCCCTGCTTTATATTCAATCAAAAGCGCCCATTTTTCGTCCACCTGTACAACTTCCTTCACCTTCGGTATATCAAGCCCGGTCGCCTCTACTCTGGCAGTATTCAATGCTTCATTAAAAACATCTGCTTTCGGGTGTGTGCTCTCAAACAGTTTGACGATTCCTTCCTCGCATTTGTAAACCTCTTTGTGAGGCCGTTTTACAATAAGGTTTTTCTGATCTAGTTGCATATGTATTCCTCCTGTCATGAAAATAGTCCATTTTTTAACTGTTCTCATTATACACCTGTTTCACCGAAAAGAAAAGCCTTTTTGTAGATTTTTTCACAATTATTTTTATTCATTTTTATTGTTATTTTTTTAACATTCATTGTGTATTTCGTTTCTCTGTATTGTCCCATTCGGGTTTAACGAGCAAAATAGGGACTATTTGCATAAGAAAGGAAACGGACTCCGAAACATTCGGAGTCCGTTTCCTTTCTTACCCTTGCGGTCGTTCGTTCGTTATTCCATTATTTCCCATAATAACATTTCAGATACAGCTCTTTGATTTCCTTCATCAGCGGATATCTCGGGTTGGCGCCTGTACACTGG
>CALZPS010000152.1 GCA_945827765.1 uncultured Lachnospiraceae bacterium
CAGGAATGCATCGGATTTCTGAAATCAATAAAGATTTCTTCATGTCATAATTAGAGTATCTTCAAAGGGAAGAAAACCTAAAAGTGACGAGGAGGAAAAGAAATGAAAGCAAAGAAGTTATTGGCTTTTCTGTGCTGCGCAACTTTGGCGTTGAGCGTGCTGGCGGGCTGTGGAAAAGGCACAGATGAGCCGAAGAAAGACGGCACAAAAGACCAGACAGAGACCGAGGCAAAGGGTGACCCGGCCGATCCGGCAGGATACTATCAGTTTTCCTATGATGTAGAAGGTCTGGGACTGTGGGTAAACTACATCCACTTGTATGAAGAGTCTTCTATCGGAAAAGTTTTCTATGCGGGCTATGCATCCAACCAGATTACCTTTGCCGGCACTTATGAGATTGAGAAAAAGTCCTGCGATTACAATGTATCGATGAGCAGAGCGGATTCCGAGGAGGGCAAGATGACCGAGGGAACGGCTGATTATACGATTACTTTCTTCGGGTTTGACGGCGCTGAGCTTGGCAGCTGTGGATATGACGGAACCTATATCTACAATGATACGACGGGCGTGGCAGGAACAGGTGCAGAGAACTGTGCGTTTGCAAAGGATGCAGAAGGTATGGACAGCAAGTATGGTCAGGCTGATTCCGGTTACGGCGGCGAGAAGGGAATTGCTTACGTAAAGGCTTATTCGGAAGAGGATGAGACATGTACCGTGACTCTCAATCACGATGGAAGCTACAGCGATATGATGGTAGTAGAGGTTGTCGGAACATGGGCGCAGGGAGAAGACGGAAAGACCTATACCCTGACTCCGGACAGCTCTTCTGATACCGCGGCAGAGCTGGTGATTTCCGATGACGGCGCATCTGCAACATATACACCGGACGGCGGCGAGGCTGTTACTCTGAAGATTGATCAGAGCAAACCGGTTGTTTTGAAGTTTGCAGGTGTGATTCCGGCAGACGGCAATTCTCTGGGACAGGATGTAGATGCATGGATTAGCTGCTATAATGACAAGACCTGCGAGGCATTTATCAGCGCATACGGTGTAGAATTTGCACTGGGAACCGGTGAATATGAGACATCGAATGATGGTGTGATTACCTTCCATTTTGATGGCGGAGATATGGTTTCCGCGAATACTGCTGACGGCGCAACCGTAGAATTCAGCTGGGCAGGAACACCGATTGGTGATGTGGCAGCGACACTGACACAGGAGTAAACATAGTTTTTGTCGGTTTTGTCAGTGCAAAACACGAAGAAATCGACGGCAGCCTCATTTGTCAGGCAACTCATAGTATAAAAAGAGTTTTGAAGGGGAGATGTTCATAGGAGGAATGTCTCTCCTTTTTGATGCCGTGTATAGGATGAAATACGACGGACAATATGTAATAGGAAATCCTGCGCTTGTTCAAACAGAAGTGCTGTGATAAGATAAAAACAAAGACTGATTTTGAAGAAATACGACGCCGGAGTCATCATGTGGGAAGGAGACGAAACAGATCAATGGCAAGTGAATATATCAAATATCTCAATCGTGATTCAACGCCGTCGCCACAATCGTCGGAGCTGACTCCGAAAGAAAAGTGGAAGAACTGGTGGTACTACCATTGGAAGATGGTTGTGCTTGTTGTGCTTGCCGTGATATCCGTCATTTCCATGGTGCTTAAAAATCTGGGAATTACCGAACCGCTGACGGATTATCAGGTTGCTTATATCGGTTCAAAACCACTCTCCGATGAGGCGGTGGCAGCAGTGAACGCGGCCTTTCAGGAATATGGGGAGGACTGCTCCGGAGACGGAGTGATTACCGTGGTAGTCAACCAGTATGTGATTTATCAGGATGTGGAGACGGCGGAGGCAGCTCAGATGAATTCCGCGGCGATATCTATGCTGGAGAGCGATATCGTTTCCCGTCAGAGTTATTTTTTCCTTTTGGAAAATCCGGAAGAATTTTGCGCCTTATATCAGGCACTGGCGGATGCGGACGGCAATCTGCCGCCGGAGGGAGATGATAGTTGGGAGGATAAAGTATATCCGGTGTCGGAAATCATCGACGGGATACCGACAGAGGATGACGGGTTGTATTTTAGCAGGCGGGGATTTTATCAGGAACAGACGATGAAGTATCGTGAGTGCTGTGACAAATTATGGGATACGCTGATTTCCTCAAAATGATTCAGTACCATCCGAAAGAGGGATAATTGTGCAAAAATCAGAAAAAGTCGGAAATACGAACAAAGAGAGCGGATTGATGATTTATACGCTCTTTTTGTTTCCTTATAATATAATCAGGTGTAAAATATGATTTCCATGTGCGTGAACGTATAAAAATCAAGAAAAAAATGTTGAGACAGGTTGTCTTGCACGGAGAGACATGGAGGAAAAGGAGAGAAAAGATGATGGAAAAAGAGCTGTATCATGCGAAAGAAGACCCATATTTTGCCAAACCATTTGTGGATATTGAGGAAAATCGTGAATGGAGTATGGCAGATGGGCGGACATTACCCTATCATTACTGTCATGGCGGTTTTGAGGGTACAAATGTCAAATTTAGTTTCTGTTTCCCGATGAAGGAGCAGTTTAGAGGAAGATTTTTCCAGTATTTGTCGCCGTTCCCGGGACCGGATGAGGAGATGGCTTCCTTCGACAAGACAGGCGAGGATGACAAGATCGGATTTGCTTTGACGAACGGGGCATATTTTGTCGAGAGCAACATGGGGTCATCGGCGATGTTCGGGGCGAGCAGCAACCCGCAGATGGTATTCAAATCCAGCGCTGCGGTAGCAGAGTATTCAAGGGAGAAGGCGATGGATTATTATGGCTGCACTCGACCGTTTGGTTATGTGCACGGCGGCAGCGGCGGCGGTTATAAGACAATGGCATGTATTGAAAATACCGATGCATGGGATGGAGCGGTGCCGTATGTGATTGGTTCTCCTGCATCCCTGCCAAATACAATCACCATGCATGTGCAGGGAGAGCGTGCGCTGCGCAATGTATTTCCGCAGATTATCGATGCGTTGGATGCAGGGGGCAGCGGTGATATGTACGAGGGGCTGAATGCGGACGAGGCTGCGATGCTCAAAGAGTTGACAGCGATGGGATTTCCGCCGATGGCATGGTTCCCGGAAGCCTGGGGATATGTCGATCCGGGCTCTTTGCCGGTACTGACTCCTGGTGTGAAAGCGACAGACCCTTCCTATTTTGAAGAATTCTGGACGAAACCGGGACATCTGGGTACTCAGGAGGGAAGCAGTGCGATTCGTGACCGGCTGGTGTTTGAGGGCGTGGTGAAATCCGTACATATGCCGGGAGATGATGCGGGCAAGGAAACAGAACAAATTGACGGACGCAACGGTGTGGATGACGCGTGGAAAAAAATGCTGGCAGACGGCAATGGTTACTGGATTGAATTGGAGGAAGTGCCGCAGGGTGATGATTTGTATCTGGAAGGAGTCAATATTTCATTCCTTACAGGTGACGCGGCGGGCGGCGGCGCACTCCTGCTTGATGATATCAAAGGCAATTATCTGACCATCGGTGCATGTTATGGACTTGATGATTTGAGCGGTGTGATGTCCAAGGTGAAACCGGGAGACAAATTGAGATTGGACAATTCAGATTATATTGCCATCCAGTCCTATTACCGCCATCAGGTACCGCCGGATAAGAGTTTCCATGCATGGGATCAGTTCCGTGATGAAAACGGGGAACCGGCATTGCCGCAGAGAAAAGTTTTTATGGGCTATGGATTTACCGGAACCGGTACCGTACAGGACGGCAATATTCAGGGAAAAGTGATTCAGATTCAGGCATTGATGGATGAGTCCACTTGTCCGTGGTGTGCGGACTGGTACCGCAAGAAAGTCATCGAGTCCAAAGGCAGTGAGAAGGATTACCGTACATATTATATGGAACGTTGTATGCACGGTGACGTTAATGCTCTCGAGTCCCATATGAATACGAATTATGTGGGCGCGCTGCATCAGGCACTGTTGGATGTCAGCGACTGGGTAGAAAGAGGGATTGAGCCGTTACCGAGCAGTAACTACACGTATGATGACGGTCAGATTCTGGTGCCGGATACGGCAAAAGAGAGAGGCGGTGTACAGCCTGTGGTCACATTCCTTGCCAATGGAAGCACCTGTGCGCATGTAAAGGCCGGGGAACCGGTTGAATTTACGGTAAAGGCGCTGATGCCTGAGAATGCCGGCGGTATTACGGGTATGGCAATTGACTTTGTCACGACCAAAGAATTTCCGAATCCGACAGCATTTGGGACAGATTATCCGTTTGAGTCCATGGAGGAGGACGGACTGTCAGGCGCGATTGCGAAGGCATCTTATACCTATGACGAGCCGGGCACTTATTTTGCGGCGGTACGTGTCAAAGGAAACCGCCATGGGGATGCACAGGAGTTGTTCACACAGATTCGGAACCTTGCCAGAGTACGGATTATAGTGGAATAAAAATGATGTTGGGGTCAAAAACCCCAACTATGATACTTCCATTATGGAAAGAAATACATTATAATGAAGACAGCAAACATAACCATTCGAAGAGGAATGTGGTGAAAGAAGGGGCTGTCATGCACGAGTTAGGAATTGTATTTTATATTGCTGATGAAGTAGAAAAGGTTGCCAAAGAAAATCAAGTCGAAAAGGTCAATAAAGTGACGATGGAAATCGGCGAGGTTTCCACCGTCATTCCGGAGTATCTAATGGATGCGTGGAAGTGGCGGGCGGCAAAGAGCCTGTCTCTTATACACATCTGACGCTGCCGACGATACTCCTTGTGT
>CALZPS010000153.1 GCA_945827765.1 uncultured Lachnospiraceae bacterium
AAGGAGTATCGTCGGCAGCGTCAGATGTGTATAAGAGACAGTCATAATAGCTATCTCTTCCTTGCGCACCGTGATGCCCATTGTGACGGTATTGCTGATCAGGAAAATACTGACTCCGAGCAAAATCAAAATAATCGCTGCGGAGATGTATCCTACCAGTGTATTGACGCTCGATAATGTATTTGCCACCACATCAGATTTGTTTACTTTACGCACGCCCTCCAGACCGGAGGCAAACTCCACCAACTCTGCCTGTGTGGAGGCAAGAGTCTTGCCCTTGCTGAAAATATTCATATTTTCTTTCTCTTCAATTTTCATATACACTTCGTAGTTATCGGAACCAACTAACGGATTATCACGAAATCCCTCTGCCAGCTCCGGTTCGCCCTCAAAGTAGTCCACCTTAAACTCTTCCCAGGCTTCCTCTGCCGACACATAGACGACCTCCTGCACATCGTCCCTTGCCTCCAAAGCTTCTTTAATATTTCGAATCTGTGTCTGGTCTGCATCCTCATTGAAAAAAACGGTAATTGCCACGCCCTCTTCTGCCATCTGAATAATATGCTGAAAGTTCAGCAATATCGAAAAGAACAATCCGAAGAGGAAAATACATGCTGCCATGGTCGCAATCGATGCCATGGAAAACATCTTGTTCTTTCCGATATTCTTAACCCCTTGTTTGCCTACATATCCCAGTGTACTAATCCTCATCTATATACCCACCTTTTTGTTCATCACTCACGATAACCCCTTGTTTCATCGTGATTACACGTTCGTTCATCTCATTTACAATTTCCTGATTGTGTGTCACAACCAATACGGTCGTTCCCCGTTCATTCGCCTCCTTCAAAAGACTCATAATCTCCCACGAATTGGTGGGATCCAAATTTCCCGTCGGCTCATCAGCCAGAAGAATCGCCGGCTCGTTTACAATCGCCCGGGCAATTGCCACGCGCTGCTGCTCTCCTCCTGATAATTCCTTCGGAAAAGACTTATACTTCTGTGCCAGCCCGACCAAAGACAGCGCCGCCGGAACCTTCTTGCGGATGACCCGCATCGGTGTCTCAGTGACACGCAGCGCAAATGCGATATTCTCGTAGATATTTCTATCCTTCAGCAGACGGAAATCCTGAAACACAACGCCAATTCCTCTTCTGTATGTTGCAATATGGCGGTGTTTCATCCGGTTTAAATTCTGTCCGTTTACAATGATTGTTCCCTCTGTCGGGTCAAGTTCCTTCATAATGAGCTTTATCAAAGTCGATTTTCCCGAACCACTGTCGCCCACAATGAACACAAATTCCCCCTTTTCAATCTTTACGGAGACACCGTTCAAGGCTGCATGCCCTTTCGAGTACTCCTTCTTCACGTTCTTTAATTCAATCATAAGTTCCTCCTGATTATCTTACTCCCGCAGTACATTAATAATCCAGTGTCTCCATATATTTCATATATTTTACAACCATCAGAGCAATCTTGAACGTAATGGCATCTTCAAAGACACGCAAATCAAGCCCTGTGCTCTTCTGCAGCTTATCCAGCCGGTACACCAGAGTATTTCTGTGAATATAAAGCTGTCTGGACGTCTCTGATACATTCAGACTATTCTCAAAGAATTTGTTAATCGTCGTCAATGTCTCCTCATCAAATTCGTCCGGTGATTTGCCCTCAAATATCTCTTTGATAAACATCTTGCACAGCGGAATCGGAAGCTGATAAATCAAACGGCCGATTCCCAGCGTACTGTATGCCACAATATCCTTCTCATCAAAGAAAATCCTGCCGACATCCAGTGCCATTTTGGCTTCCTTGTAAGACCTTGATACTTCTTTGATATCATTGACCACCGTGCCATATGCGATATGAATGGTCTCTTCCTGTGTATCCTCCCTGAGAACAGAGTACATCTCCCTCGCCATGCGGTCCAGCTCGCGTGCTCCGTCCCGTTCTGACAACTCCTTCACCACGATGATATTTCGCTCATCCACGGCAGTCACAAAGTCTTTCGACCTGCCGCCTAAAAGTGCTCTCACATTATCCAGCGAAACGCTGTCTTTATCGTGCGATGTTTCAATAATAAAGATAACACGTTTTACTTCTGTGTCAATATGTAATTTTTTGGCACGGTTATAGATATCCACCAGCAGCAGATTGTCAAGCAGTAGATTTTTGATAAAATTATCTTTGTCAAAACGCTCCTTGTAGGCCACCAACAGATTTGATATCTGAAATGCAGCCATCTTCCCCACCATGTAACTCTCTTCACTCTCTCCATTCGCCACCAGCACGTACTCCAACTGCTGTTCATCAAATATCTTGAAGAAATGTCGTCCCTGTACCACCTGACTGTCTGCGGGGGAACCACTAAATGCCACGACTGCACTCTCCAACTCACGACTGTCGTCAAAGGTACTCGCCAACGGCTTGCCTTCTGTATCACACACGCAGAAATCCGTTCTGGAGATTCCCTTTAGTCCCTCAATGGTACTTAGTAGTATCTGATTTGTTATCATCACCGTATCCTCCACTCATCCTAATCCCATCGTAACAATATACGTTTTTATATTAATGCAAAACCACAAAAAAAGAAAGAGGAAATCCACTTTTTTTATGCATTTTCTCACATTTTTCACAAAAATTTAACGAGTTGGGGCATTTATTCATTTTCTTTTTCCCTACCCACAAGGTAACGGAACCATTTTCTGATCATAAAACGGTAAAATCTTCCGGAAGATCTTTCCGATACTTTTCCGGATTCAAAGTATGCACGGCATCCAAACCACAATTTGCTGTTTACGAGTGCCTTAAAGCTGCTGATAAACTTCTCCTGATGCGGACATGGGAGCACCGAAAAAATACACTCGGGCAGAAGTCCGTTGATTTCGTTTACTACCTTTTCCTCCTGTCCGCCCTCCGGGGAAAGTACTGCCTGTCCACAGATTGACACCCGGCTGCTGTACTGACAAATTTCCTTTCGAAAATACTCCAGTTCTTCTTCAGTCTCCGCCAGCAAAAAAATCTTGTTTTTATGCTTTTCCAAATACTTAAAAAACAGACGAAGAAACAACCGGCTCTGTACATCTTTGAGTATATTGTTCTCCGTGATGCCGGCCACATCAAAAATATCGCAGTCTCCCGGTATCAGCAGATCCATTTCCTGCATCCACTCCCGCCAGGTTTCATTGCTCTGACATTGTATCAACATTTCCTTCGTCACAACTTCCACCGTGTTGACTCTCTCATTCTGCATAAACCTCACAGTCTGCGCCAGCATTTCCCGCGCAGTAACTGCGGAGATGTCTACGCCTAAAACAGTAACTTTGTTTCCCATGCATGTCACCCGTTTCCTATTCCTTAACGGTGAAATTGTATCAGATTTAGCTCTGTTTTTCAACTATTCCGCCTGTTTTTTTCCTGAACCTTTTTGCGGCGGGCCATCATTCCTCCGATACGACCTGTCTCTTTTGAAGACAGGGAGCGCCAACCGTCAGCCAGCACACGGTCCAACAGCCCCAGTTCTTCTGCAATTTCGTATTTCAACTTCTCCTCCGGCTCCAGATGATTCAAATCAACCGGTTTCTGCTTTTTTCCTGCCATTTTAAATTCCCTCTTTTCTGGTTAATACACATGAAGTATTGCCAAAAAGAGGGAATCCATTCACATCTTAAAACTTGCTTTTCTTACTTATGTTTTCCTGCATCAAAATATTCTTTGGTCTCACGTGCCACAACGCCGCTTAGAGCAAACAAAGCAATCATGTTTGGAATCGCCATCAGCCCATTGAAGATATCGGCAATCGTCCACACGGCAGCCACTGTCATGTAGGGACCAATGAATACTGCCAAAATGTATACCCAGCGATAAATTTTCACCGCTTTCATCTTGCCGCCGCTCAAATATTCCAGACATTTCTCAGAATAATAGTCCCATCCGAGAATTGTGGTAAAAGCAAAGAATACAAGGCAAAGCATGAGGATAAACGCGGATATCTTGGCAGGAAACGGCAGCCCGTTCTCAAATGCATAACTAGTCACCGCCACACCTTCCAGTCCTTCTACCTGCCATGCACCGGTAATCACGATGGAAAGTCCGGTCAGAGTACAGATAATAATGGTATCGATAAATGTACCTGTCATAGAAACCAGCCCCTGACGAACAGGTTCTTTTGTCTGTGCTGCCGCTGCCGCAATCGGAGCAGAACCAAGACCTGCCTCGTTAGAAAAGATACCTCTCGCCACACCTTTCTGCATGGCAATGATCATACTGCCCACGACACCACCGGTAATCGCTTTCGGATTAAATGCCGCCTGTACAATAGTCACAAAAGCTGCCGGAACCTTTGTGATATTGGTGAGCACCAGAATAATTGCAAAGGCAATATAAATAACTGCCATAAATGGTACGATAATCTGCGCTACATTGGCGATTCTCTGGATTCCGCCAATCAAAACCAGTGCTACACAAACCGTTACCAGTGCAGATACGATAATTATCACCCATGAATACGTGCCGATTCCCGGTATTGTCACGGTATAAGCTCCGTTCGGGTCAAAGAAATTCTTTGCAGCAGAAGTAATACCATTTACCTGCGTAATGGTTCCGATACCAAGCAGACCCGCGCACACGCCGAAGAATGCAAACAATTTTGCCATCCATTTGAAATTTTTGCCCATTCCCTGCTCAATATAGTAAAATGGTCCGCCAAGAACATGGTTATCTTGGAAAACCCGGTATTTGACTGCAAGCAAACCTTCCGAATATTTC
>CALZPS010000154.1 GCA_945827765.1 uncultured Lachnospiraceae bacterium
CCCACTACTTAAGCCCTAAAGCTTTGAAGTAGGGGCTTCTTACTCAATAGCCCGACAGGGCTAAGTATCAATAAGCTATCCCCGCGTGCCCCGCGGTTCTTTTCTGCCCTGTCTTTCAATCTCCACCGGGACGCGAAATGATTTTATGATTTCATCATAACACTCCTCACACAAATCAAAACTATGGCGTTCCCCGTCTTTTTCCGAAAAATATCCCCAGCATTGCTCTACATGCAGAGTTTCCAAATCCGTCACATCCTTTTTTTCTTCCGGGAATTGTCTCCCACAGCGATTGCAGATTACTTCCTGAACCTTTTCCTGTTCTACCAGTATTTTCTTCATTTTTCTCATGTATGCACTCCATTTCCGAGCGGATTATTGCGCTCTTTCATCTGCTACATCTTTTGAAATTCCTACGACAGGCTGCATGATAACTGATACGGTTCCTGCTTTACAATGTCTTGCTCATCAGCACTGCATCTTCCTTTGGATTCTCATAAAACTGCGGACGTATTCCATCTTCCGTAAATCCCTGTTTTTCATAAAAGGAACGTGCCGATACATTTCCTTTACGCACATCGAGCAAAATCCGGTTGAGCGCATGTTCCTGACAAGAATCCTCCAGCCGGACAAACAGAGCTGCCCCAACCCCTTTTCTGCGTTGTTCCTTCACCGTTGCTATACGGGCAATCTCCGCCTCATCCGCTGCCATATAAGCAATCAGATATCCTATCTGCCTGCCGCCTTTTTCCGCCACCAGACAAATGGTCTGTGGATTCGCCGCCGATGCAAGTACCCCTCGTTCACTCCATGCATCACTGAAAATCTGGTGTTCCATTTCGGCAACTGCAGCCGCATCCTCCGCTTTCATCGCACGCACGGTGACCGGAGTATTTTTTTCTCTCTCCGTTCGCTCCCGTTCCGCCTGTGATACACGCAGATAATCCGGTCGGTGTTCCGCTGCCGTCTCATATTTTCCCGCCTTATAGTACTGAATACCGAGTGCACCGACCGCCGCCGCTCGCTGACGGTTCATATAAGAAGGGGCAAATGAATACGGTACTTTCAATCCTGCTGCCAGCACCTCTCGATACACCGGCACACCATCACCCAAAAACACAACCGGGCGATTATAATTATTCAAACGGTGAATCACCTCTTCCACCGATATCGCCATCTGCATTTTCATCACCTGAAATACCGGTTCCGTCAGCTTTGCTCCTGCGCTCTTATCCTCTCCGGTTTTCTCCTGCCGTTCTCCTCTGTTCCCATCTCTCCGCTCTTCTTTGTGGTAAAAGGTATACATCCCGGTATACACCTGACTGCGCCTCGCATCCATGATTGGGCAAATGATATCCCCGCAGCCATACATCTGATAAGCGAGCGCATCTACCGTCGGCACATGAATCAGCGGTTTGTCAAGAGCCAGACCCAGCCCTTTGGCGGTCGCCGAACCAATCCGCAGTCCTGTAAACGACCCGGGTCCTCCTGCTACTGCAATCGCATCAATGGTCTGCAAATCCGTCTCCGTCATTTTCACCATCTCATCAATCATCGGCAACAATGTCTGAGAATGTGTTTTTTTATAGTTCACCGTGTATTCTGCAATGGTCAGTGAATCTTCCACCAACGCCACGCTCGCGGTCAGTCCGGAGCTGTCTATCGCCAATATTTTCATATCTGTCATCCTTCCTTCTCTGCTATGTAAGCAAGCATATTTCCCAAGGGGATGCGAAATCCGATGGATTTGTACATTTCCAGATCACAGTCCGCGCACCCCACGCTAAGAGACCCGACCTTTTCTGCTTTCTCTTCAACAACGTCCTCTCCTGTTTCAGTTATCCGGCTCTTCCCGCACCAGTTTTTCCATACGGACTTTATATTCCATCAGCCGCAGCAAATACCCGGGCATACTCCGATGACCGAGTTCCCAGTCCTGCATCGTCCGATATGGAATCTCAAAATATGCGCAAAACTCTTTTCTGCTCATCCCTGTACTGTTTCGTAATTTTAATAATTGTTCTCTGCTATCCATCATCTTTTCCTCTCCGTACGCTTTGCGTACATATCTTACCACATATATGAAAAGAAAACAACCATAAATGCAAAAAATGTACAAAAAGGCTGACAGCAGCCTGTGCCGTCAGCCCTAAAATAAAAAGCATGTCCACATTTTACCTGAATATAACGCAAGTCTCCCGCTTATTCTTTTTCCTCTATCGTAATCTTTCGGTAGTCAAAACCTTTTTCCAAATCTTTCTCAATGGTAATCTCCGTACGTTTAGACGGCAGGATTTCTTCGATCAGATTCGCCCACTCGATCAGCGACACGCCCTCGCCCTCGACATATTCTTCAAATCCCACCTCGTCCATTTCTTCGATATCTCCGATGCGATATACGTCAAAATGGTAAAATGGCAGACGACCTTCCTCATAGACTTGTACAATCGTAAAAGTCGGGCTGTTCACCGGTTCATCAATGCCCAGCCCTTTGGCCAGTCCTTGTGTAAATACTGTCTTACCCACGCCCAAATCTCCTGTCAGGGTAAATACCTGCCCTGCCTCCGCCATCTTGCCGGTATTGACGCCGATGCGGAACGTTTCTTCGGGACTGTTTGTTTCTAAAATCATGTGTGAAATCTCCTGATTTTTTGCTTTCGATCAATGATGGAATAATCTCAGACCGGTAAACGCCATCGCCATTCCATGTTTATTGCAGGCAGCGATCACATTGTCATCGCGCACAGAGCCACCCGGCTGCGCCACATATTTTACGCCGCTCTTGTAAGCGCGCTCAATGTTGTCGCCGAACGGGAAGAATGCGTCGGAGCCAAGAGCCACATCCGTCATCTGGTCAAGCCATGCACGTTTTTCCTCTCTTGTGAATACTTCCGGTTTTACTTTAAATGTATTCTCCCAAACTCCGTCCGCCAATACATCCATATATTCCTCGCCAATATAAAGGTCGATGGCATTATCGCGGTCAGCACGTCCGATGCCGTCCTTAAACTGCAGCCCGAGCACCTGCGGGGACTGTCTCAGCCACCAGTTGTCCGCTTTCTGTCCTGCCAGACGGGTACAGTGGATACGGGACTGCTGTCCGGCGCCGATACCGATTGCCTGTCCTCCTTTGACATAACATACAGAATTGGACTGCGTATATTTCAAAGTAATCATGGAAATCGCCAAATCTATCTTTGCCGATTCCGGAATTTCCTTATTCTCTGTCACTACATTGGCAAAGAACTCATCATCGATTACCAGTTCATTTCTGCCCTGTTCAAATGTGATACCGAACACTTCTTTGTGTTCGAGCTGTGCAGGCACATAATTTTCATCAATCTGAATGACATTATAATTACCCTTTTTCTTCTGTTTCAGCAGTTCCAATGCCTCCGGTGTAAATCCGGGTGCAATGACACCATCGGACACCTCGCGCTTGATCAATCTCGCCGTATCCTCGTCACAGACATCAGAGAGCGCGATGAAATCACCGAAAGAAGACATTCTGTCCGCGCCTCTCGCTCTGGCGTATGCGCATGCCAGCGGAGAGAGCTCTCCCAAATCGTCCACCCAGTAAATCTTCGCCAATGTGTCTGTCAGAGGCAGCCCCACTGCAGCGCCTGCCGGAGATACATGTTTAAAAGAAGTTGCTGCCGGGAGTCCTGTCGCTTTCTTCAATTCTGATACTAACTGCCAGCCATTAAATGCATCCAGGAAATTAATATATCCGGGTCTGCCGCACAATACCTGAATCGGCAATTCACTGCCATCCTGCATATAAATGCGAGATGGTTTCTGGTTCGGGTTACAGCCATATTTCAATTCTAATTCTTTCATTCTCTTCTCCTTTTTATAAGTGTTCAATGTCAGTTGCTTTCGTTCATTTATTCTTGTTCACGATCCGGGTTTCATACTCTCCGCTCGCAATGTCGATATAGCGTACGAACAGGGAAACTTTATTTTCCTCATTCAGAGCATTCCAGAGCAGTTC
The DNA here is from genome assembly GCA_945827765.1 of uncultured Lachnospiraceae bacterium. Taxonomy (GTDB): domain Bacteria; phylum Bacillota; class Clostridia; order Lachnospirales; family Lachnospiraceae; genus Schaedlerella. The sequence goes on from CALZPS010000154.1 coordinate 3,995, forward strand.
GGTATATGCATCGATATCATCTGCCACATCCACCAGTTTCGGCTCACCCTCAAAACTCGGCAGCGGATTGCCGTCATGCATGTAAGTATGGATGAAATGTCCTTCCCCTGCCGCAGGATTCTCATAGGCAAATGTATAGCGGTTACAGCCTGACGGATTACCGTTGTTGCTCTTTAAGATGGACATTGCATAATTGTAAGTTCCGCCCTCCAGATGCATGATGCCGGAAATACGCGGTGTATAATTTGGTCCGTCCGGCTCAAATTCTCTGGAACGCAGAGACTGCTCGAACGTCAGTTGTCTGTCCATACCTTCATAAATCGTATCGGTCTGGTCACCGTTAGTAACGATTGTCTTGTTGCCAAGTACACGTACCGGAGCATAAATAATCAGGCTCGGATCTGTCAGCTTAGACGGATCAAATGCCTGAGTGCGGATTCCCTCTCCTTCTTCCACAAAGACACGGTTGCGGCTGTTTTCGCTGCGTCCCATAATAAAATATGCGGTCACTGCTTTTGTACCGTCGGCACTTTTACCGATAATAATCCCTCTTCCCGGGTAAGCGTTGTCTTTTAATTCCTGCTCAATTGATAACATGTTCATTGATTTCATTCTCCTTTTGTAAATAGTGAGACTTGTCTATAGCAATAATATGAGTCAAGGGACAAATGGACATGCAATACATGCTTGCATGTATTCTTATGTCTATGGGTCCCGCAAAACATGAGCAAGTAGCCATTTTTCGCAGAAAAATGCGCGGA
>CALZPS010000155.1 GCA_945827765.1 uncultured Lachnospiraceae bacterium
GATCTAGTACGGTCTCGTGGGCTCGGAGATGTGTATAAGAGACAGCCTCATAATCAAACTGGGCTTTCTTCATCTTTTCGGTCATCTTTCTGGCCTTTTCCTCATCGAGCTCTGCCCCTGCCTTCTCAATCAAAGTCAGGACATCTCCCATACCTAAGATTCGGGATGCCATACGATCCGGATAGAACTGCTCCAAATCAGAAAGTTTCTCGCCCATGCCGACATAAAGAATCGGTTTGCCGGTCACTGCTTTGATAGACAGTGCCGCACCTCCTCGTGTATCACCATCCAGTTTCGTGACGATTACACCATCAATGCCGATTTTCTCGTTAAAGCTTTTAGCCACATTGACCGCATCCTGTCCGGTCATGGCGTCCACGACAAGTATTGTTTGATGAACATCCACTGCCTCTTTGATTTCCTGCAGCTCTGCCATCATATCCTCATCAATGTGAAGACGACCGGCTGTATCGAGAATCACAAGATTGTTATGATTCTTCGCCGCATGTTCCATCGCCGCTTTGGCGATATCTGCGGGCTTTATCTTATCTCCCATGGAGAAGACCTCAACGCCCTGCTTTTCACCGTTTATCTGTAACTGCCTGATAGCGGCCGGGCGGTATACGTCACATGCTACCAGCAATGGATTCTTTCCTTTTAATTTGAACTTCCCTGCCAGCTTTGCCGTAGTCGTCGTCTTACCTGCTCCCTGAAGACCTGCCATCATGATGACTGTAATCCGGCTGCCCGGCTGAAACTGTATCTCCGTCGTCTCGGATCCCATCAGTTTCACCAGTTCTTCGTTTACAATCTTGATGACCATCTGTCCCGGATTGAGACCATTCATCACATCCTGACCGACTGCGCGCTCCTGCACGTCTTTGATAAATCCTTTGACCACCTTAAAATTGACATCTGCTTCCAAAAGTGCCATCTTCACTTCTTTGAGCGCGGTCTTTACATCTTCTTCCGTCAGACGCCCCTTGCTCCGAAGGTTCTTGAACACGTTCTGCAGTTTTTCTGTTAAACTGTCAAATGCCATCTATAACTCCTCTATAATCAAGTCTGAAATTTTGCGAATCTTTTCCAACAGTTCCTGTGAATCCGTCCCGGGGGACGTCTCAGGCATTTCTGCCGTCTGCACTTTTTCTGCCCTTCCGATCCCGCCCGGCATCTGCCGGGTACTTTCGTAAGTATCCAGCAACCGATCTATCTGCTGTACTTTCTCTTTGATAGAAACAAACTTCTCCACTAAATGCAGCTTTTGCTCATATTCCTCCAGCATAGCCTTGCTGCGTCTGACCAAATCATGCACACCCTGCCGGCTCATGCCCACTTCTCGGGCAATCTCACTCAAAGAAAGATTATCAAACACATAGAACTGATAAACCTCTTTCTGCCGTTCCGAGAGCAATTCTCCATAAAAGTCAAACAATAATGCCTGTTCCAATATCTCGTCCATTTCCATCACCTTTGGTATAGTACACCAAAAAGAGAAGGGTGTCAAGTGTTTTTCTTGACAGATCATAATTTTTGTAACTATTTACAGCACCCCGCCATCATGCGCACCCGTTGCCTCTGCGAGGCTTCAGTCTCGCTCCTTACGGAGCTAAGGCTGCTTATGAGGGCGGGGTGACTGCTTCACAGTCCGAATTTGGAATCGAACATATTCTCTTACGTGCAAGCACGACGAGAATTTATTCGATTCCAAATCGGCTGTGAATAGTAACATTTTTTTGTAACACATTTCCGTCACCTACATATTATGAAACTGTAATCATCATCTTTGGAGGATTTATAACATGAATGATAATTGTGGATGTGGATGCGACAACAACTGTGGAGTATCCTTTGCAAACAACGGATGTGGCAACGGAATGTCTTCCTGCCTGTGGATTATCCTGCTGTTAATCTTCTGCGGCGGATGCGGCAATGGCTGTGGCAGCATTTTCGGAAGAAGCGGTGACGGATGCGGATGTGGATGCGGCAACGACAGCTGCCTGTGGATCATCCTTCTGCTCATCTTCTGCGGCGGATGCGGCAACGGATGCTGCTAATATAACTTTCCCGAACAATCCCCTGCCTCCTTGGAATCCCATGTGCAGGGGATTCTCTTTTAGATTCACCCGGCATAATTTTACGACTTTCCTCATATATTGATACAACGTAAAACCCGGGAGTGCCTATGGAACAGCGACCGCCCAAACCAATGACTCCGTTCGATGAACTGACAATGCCACCGCAATTTCGGATGCTGAAACTGATGCTGCCTTTCACTCCCGATACAATGCGTCCAATGCTTGCGGTCTTCATCAAATTCATGGAGCTGCAGCACACGATAAGGCTTGTCTCGGAAAACCCGGCTGTCTTTTCTGCGGGAAAGTTTATGTTTTCCTCACCAAATTCCACCTCACAGGAATTTTCATTGAACCAAATCGATGACATTCTGCCCTACCTCTCTCCAAAGGAGAGCGAAATGTTTGAATCAATGCGGAGCATGATGAATATAATGGAAATGATGCAGATGATGCAGGGAATGCAGACAAATCAGGATACATCCGAATCATCCGGCCTCAATCCGATGGATTTCCTGCAAAATATGCTTTCTCCGGATCAGCAGGAACTATTTCGAGGCTATCAGCATATATTAGATGATGAGCCCCCGGCTTCCGAAGGTAACTAGCAGCAGAATAGAAGGAGAGATTATACATGAATGAATGGATGAACAACCCGCAGCTTAAAAATATCGATCCCCTAAAATTGGAACTGATACATCGGGCTGCTGCACAGACACAGGGCAAAACAGGCAAGGATATGGCACCTATTATGATGGCGCTCATCACAACAGCCAACAAAAAAGGCATTCGTTTTACATCCGAAGAAATCAGTCTGATACTTGACATTCTGAAAGAAGGAAAATCGAAAGAAGAACAGGCCCAGATCGACCGGACGATTCAAATGATACAGGGACTGGTGCGCAAACATATGTAAGCGCACCAGTCCCTGCAGTTTTTCACCATATCTTCTATTATTCAGCCGGAACATAAAACAATTCCAGAATCAGGCGATACAGTTCTTCATCATCTACAATGTATTCATCATACTTTTCTCCCTGCTGTATTTTGCCCGGTACCACATTCATTGTATCACTCATATCATAATCGGATAACACCTTGATTTCTTCTGCTGTCATATCAGTGACCATGTAAGGCTCGACACTGTCCAGTAGTATATCATACATCTTTGAGTCACTGTCCGCTTTTTTCTTCACCTGCGAAAAAGTGGAGCGTAGGAATTTAAATTGTCTCTTCATACGCTGTTCATTACTTCCGGTTACAGTAATATCACGGTAACGTACATAACGTTCTGTCTTCGCACCATCCATAAGCAATGTGGTTCCCTTGGTAAATTCGGGGTCAATTTCCGTTTCATCCTCTGTAAACGTATATTCAATGCCGCCAAAAGCAGATACCAAAGAAACGATACCATCTAGATTCAAAGATACGTATGCATCAATCGGTATACCGTATAACAGATTGGAAACTGCCTCTTTCGTCAGACGGCAGCTCTTCTTTTCCCCGTCACCATATGCATACTGCAGAGCAATCTGACCGGTCGTAGTCGTCACATATTCACCGTCAATGCTGTAAAGCTGCAGCTCCACCATCGAATTTCGCGAAATTGCCAGCAAATCTGTCGTTTTGCTCTCTTTATTCAGAATCAGCACCAACAACGTATCTGATTGGCCGCTCGTTCCCGAATACTCCTGCACAGTTGCCTCTTCCCTGCTGTCTACACCCATAAAAAGAACAGTTTTCAAATTCTTATTATAAACATAAGACTTCCCGTCATAGGTGATGATCTTTGACGACTCGTTGTCCGGAATATCACCGCCTGAACGAATTGCAGCTGCATTCTTCCGATGCTGCTGACATACCCAAAATACCCCTGCGCAAATCAGACAGATGAACACGACTGCCAATACCGCCCACTGTTTCATGTTCAGTCCTTTTTTATGCAGCTCACCGTCCCAACCACTGTCATTGTGCCGGGTCTGTTCCTTCTGGGCAGACAGCTCCTGATTTTGTTCATTCTGCTTTTTTTGGTCTTTCACTTTCTAACACTGCCTCCACCAAAAATCTTTTTGTCTTGTCTCCGCTGATACAGGTACTGAGCGTGATAATCCTGCTGTCTGTGTTGACCGAAACCTCCGGGTCAATTACATTGGCCATATTTCTGGATGAATAAATAGAATCCAGAAAAGATTGCCGATGCTGCTCATTGTTAAAATCAAAGCTCTTCATAATATGTCTGTCATCATACACGACTGCCGCAAAAATACGGTATTCCAGTTTCTTTTCCGGAGTATAAATCACCACATACGGATGTTCCGTCATGAAGGCCGGATCAGAATAATTATGCAGCTGCTGGAACATATTACCGCTCAGCATATTATGTCCATAAATCAACGTATTGAATTCCGTAAAATCTTTGCTGTTGCAGCGCTCTGTAAAGATTGCTCCCGGATAACCATACTTTTTCTCTGCTGTGTGATCCAGATAGTACGTATCGTCCGTAGCACTCTGCAAAATCGGATGACTGATGTCCGTCCCATCAATCTGAATCCATGCATAAATCTCTTCATTAATCGCCCAGAGCGATGCAAAATCTATCGGGATTTCCACTCCCGGGTCTTCCGGTTCT
>CALZPS010000156.1 GCA_945827765.1 uncultured Lachnospiraceae bacterium
ACACAAGGAGTATCGTCGGCAGCGTCAGATGTGTATAAGAGACAGAGTCCATGGAGAAGCACTTCAATAAAGTCAGCCGACGCATTCTGGATTGGTACTGCATTGCGGCGGCTTCAGTCTGCATTGTGCAGTTACTGTTTCAGATATTTGGTGGCGTGGACATGCGGGAGAATATCTATATCACCCATCTTATGATTGCTGCCGGTTCTATTGTCCTTGTAGGCAATGTGGTTTACGACCGGGCCAAATATCCTCAGAACCAGAATAGCGCGATTGCAAAGAAATCCCCTCTCATTTTAGTGGTGGGTGTACTGGCGGATATTGTTGCTTTCTATGTGAAAGGTACATCCTACGGATTACTGTTTTCTTTAATGGCAATGCTCATTTACAGCATGATTACGGGTGTGAATATGATGTTCCATTATATCGAACAGGAAAAGCAGCTTGCAGAAAGCCGTATTTCAACCATGATAAGCCAGATACGTCCGCATTTTATTTACAATACCCTCGGCAGTATTGAACAGCTTTGTGAGCTTCAGCCTGAAACTGCCGCAAAGCTTGTACATAACTTCTCCCATTACCTTCGAGGTAATTTTAGTGAGCTGGACAATCCTGCGCCGATCCGGTTATCACAGGAAATGGAGCATATCAGATACTATGTCAGCATTGAGAAGATTCGTTTTCCTGACATTGAAATCAAATTCGATTTGCGGGCCGGTGATTTTCTGCTTCCTGCATTATCAGTACAGCCTTTGATTGAAAACTCGATCAAGCATGGTCTGATGAAACTGTCCAGGGGCGGTGCCGTGACAGTTTCTTCTTATGAAACAGACACGCAATACTGCGTCAGCGTGGAGGATAACGGTGCGGGCTTTGATACGTCCATTCTGCTTGATGAAAGAAAACACATCGGTCTGCGCAATATTCGCTGCCGTGTGGAAACAATGTGCGATGGTACGCTGACGGTGGAAAGCACACCGGGCATCGGTACGAAGGTGGTAATTTCTATTCCCAAGGGGGTGAAAGTATGAATGTAATCGCGGTAGATGATGAGCCTTTGATGCTCTATGCACTGGCAAAGGCGGTAAAGGCATCTCCGGACATTACCTCTGTTGCTGAATTTACATCCTGTGAAGATACACTGGAATGGGCGCAGCACAATCCGGTGGACGCAGCCTTTTTAGATATTGATATGCGTGGAATGGGCGGTCTTTCCCTTGCGCAGAAACTCATGGAGATTCACCCTGACTGCAAAGTTGTGTTTTGCACCGGGTATGAGCAGTATGCGGTGGCTGCATTCAAAATCCGTGTATCCGGTTATCTGATGAAACCGATCTCTGCCAAGGATGTTCAGGAGGAAATCGACCACATCAAAGGGGTCAGAGCAATGGAAAAACCTCTGATGGTAAAATGCTTTGGCAACTTTGAGGTATATGTCCACGATGAAAAACTCGCGTTCAAACGGACGAAAACGAAAGAACTCCTTGCCTTCCTGATAGACCGGAAAGGAGCCGGTGTGACCGGCAAAGAGATATGCGCAAGGCTGTGGCAGGATGACGGAGATGAAGAGAAATACCACAATTATCTTCGTCAGCTTTTCCTCGACTTGCGGCAAACAATGGAAGCGGCTGGTGTGGGCGACATCGTGGTACAGAGTAATTACAGCTATTCTCTGGATATAGAGAAAATTGATTGCGACTACTATACATATTTGAAAACCGGAAAGCCGGAGTTTCATGGCGAATACATGATACAATACAGTTGGGCAGAGGAAACCTGCGGCTTGCTCTGGGAAAATAACAGCTACTAACCTTTAAGCGGATGGATAATTCCGTTCGCTTTTTCTTTTCTTTCTCTTCAAAAAAATATGAAAAACAAAAAAATGGTTGATTTGTAACAGGTTTGTGACACCACTGATGGTATACTTTTTCCGATTCATGTCACATACTCTGTAAATGGAGGTGTTGGAACAATATGAAAGTAATGTGCGTAGACGATCATCCGGTTCTGCTCAATGGATTAAAAACCAGTGTGCGGCGTGTTTTTCCGGATTCTGAAATCTATGATTTTACAAAAGTGGGTGAAGCGCTCAGTTGCGCACAGAAACACGGATGCGATGTGCTGCTTTGTGAAATCGAGATGTATAGCCAAAGCGGAACGCTGCTTGCAGAAGAAATTAAAAAAATCAACCCGAAGGTGAACATTATCTTTGTTACCGTCTGCGGAGAAAGAGAACACGCCAGAGAGGTTTTAAGACTAAAACCGAGCGGTTACCTGACAAAACCTGCTACGCAGGAGCAGATCATGCAAGAGTTAAGAGAACTGCGCTATCCCGTCAGATACAACAACGTCGGTGTATAATCGGATGAATGATAGATGAAAATGAGGAGGAAAACGGATGAGTGATAAAATGAAACCGCAGAAAAATAAACTGCTGGTAAATGTACGTGGACTTCTGCTTGGACTCTGTCTTGTTTTGGGAGTAGGCATTGGGTTTGTGTATGCGGCGGATGATACTCCGGATAATAGAAAACTGCAGAACGGCAGTTTTGAGGAAGGACAGACCTTTACTGTTAATTATTTACAGCCGGATCAAAAAGATGTTCCTTCCTGGAATACCACGGCTTTTCAGGGGAAGATTGAATTGTTTAAAGAAAATACAGGAGTTTATATTCCCGGCGTAACCTTGAAACCTACAGATAAAACTTATGCTGCGGAACTGAATGCAGATGAAGAAAGTACGTTATACCAGAACGTCAAGACAACTCCATCCAGTGTCTATGAATGGGGTCTGGATCACGGTGCCCGCAATGGTACGGATATTATGGCTCTGGTGATCGGACCGAAGCAGAGCGTGAATCCCTCCAAGCCCAGCAAGGCGGGCCGGGACCAACTGATGCAGATGGTAGACTGGCTCAATATAGGAAATAGCGTTACAGCAGGAGCTGAGCCGAAGCAATGCATCGTTTACAGTAAAAAGTTTGCAGCCAATGGAACATTTGAAGATAATGCAGGAAATAATGCCTTTAGTCTGACACCGAGTACCATTTATACGGAAAAGTGGCATATCTGGATCATGGCATCCAGCAAAGCCACAAGCGGCACCAATCCATGGAACTCTTATGGATCCAATGCGGGAGGTTCCGCGGGAAGTGATAATGGATCCGGCAGTACAACGGTGGATCTGAGTAAGTATTATCTTTATACCGTACCGGCAGGGCAGACGGATACGCTGTTTGGTTTTGTATCTGTAGGATATGTCGATTCCATTACAACAGCAGATAAAGCAAAGACCTACGGTAATTTTCTGGATAATATTAATTTCCAGCTTTATCATCCTTTGTCTGGCAGTACCACCACCCACGGAAGTGCGGTTGTTGGTGGAAGTGACGGAACGACTACGGGTACAGGAACATCAAATGGCCATACAGTTACAGTGAATGACAAGTTGGCTACATATGTGACTGACGGCGAGACGTTGAAAATTCAGGCTGTTATAAAGAAAGCAGATGCTGTTGCCGGATGCGAGTTTGTTGGCGTCTATTATACAAAACAGGATGAAAATGGAAATCCGAAGACCGTATTTTTACAACTGGCAGGAAACGAAATCGAAGATACCGGCAGCCTGACTGATGAACAGAAAAAGGGAAAATGGATCAAATCGACGAATGATGCCGGCAATACCATTTATACCTATTATTTGGAAAACATCACGTCCGCAACAGACCTGCACTTTGTCTTCATCAAGAACCCCACCGTCACCTATGACCCTAATGGCGGTAAGGAGTACGTGGTGGAAAGAACCTACAACAAAAAAGAAGCACCGAATGTGTACAGCTTTAAACCGGCTATGCTTTCAGGAAATACGAGCGGAGTGGATACAACGACTGGCGCGACGCCGACAAACAAACCGACGGAGGTGTTTATTCCCCCGTATGTATCCCACGCGGCGGAAGGTCAGAATGACGGCTGGAAGTTTATGGGCTGGCTGCTGACCGGTGATAAATTAGAAAATACTGGCGAAAAAGAAACACATGTAAATGCGGATCAGTTAGGCAAGTTAATACTTCCTGCCGTACATACCATAGCATGTAATTACTCTGTCGATGGAGCGACAAAAGAGACAGCAGCACAGCATTTTAACATTTATAATGGAAACGTGTCATTGACGAAAACAATTAATAAAACGAGTAATACGATTGTTGGTGTGACCTGGAAAGATAACGGAGAAAAAAGGGCGTATGCAAATGACCACAAAGGTCTTACCATGGTGGCACAGTGGCGTTGGCGTCAGGCATTTATTCCACAGGTGGGCAGCGGCACGAACTACACGGATTCTGCCAACGGCGGAACTGTTAAGATTACCAGTGTGAGAGACACATCCGATACCAATTACAATGCTGCCTATAATGCCAACGGCGGGAAATCCTACCATGCTGCAACAGATGAGACAGTAACAGCCACAGCAACGGCAAAAGATGGCTTTACCTTTGAGGGCTGGTATGATGCAAGCGGAAAATTAATTACCACAAACACCACCTACACCTATGTGGAAACAAAGGAAAGTGTCAATACCTATTATGCAAGATTTTCCGGAAGTGTGACCCAGACCTATATCCGGCAGGTGAAAAACGGAGATACCTGGGA
>CALZPS010000157.1 GCA_945827765.1 uncultured Lachnospiraceae bacterium
GGTTTTGTCATATAATCATCTGCTCCCAGGCCCAGCCCCCGGATTTTATCAATATCATCCTTCTTGGCGGATACCATGATAATCGGAGTGTTCTTGCTGTCGCGTACCTGACGGCAGATTTCAAATCCATCCACTCCCGGCAGCATCAAATCAAGGATAATCAAATCATAATCCTCATTCATGGCTCTGCTAAGCCCGGTTCGGCCATCGTTTGCCACCTCAACGTCAAAACCACTCAGCTCCAGATAATCCTTTTCCAGATCTGCAATACTCTCTTCGTCTTCCACAATAAAAATACGTTTACTCATTGAATCGGTACCTCCTGATATTTTCTCACCACGAAATACATGGTCGTGCCCTCTCCCTCTACACTGGTTGCCCAGATATTTCCGCCGTGCTCCTCCACGATCTTCTTCACGATGGAAAGCCCGATGCCGCTGCCTCCTTTGGACGAATTACGCGAGGAATCCGCCCGGAAAAACCGGTCAAAAATATACGGCAGATCCTTCGCTGCGATTCCTCTGGCATTGTCGCCCAGCTCCACCTGCACAAAATCTCCCACATCCCTTAAATTCATTGTGATTTTTCCCTGAGGCTTATCCATATATTTAATCGAATTGGATATGATATTATTGATTACCCTGCGCATCTGCTCCGGATCCACGATAATCTTGGAATCCTCCTCGATATAATTACGAAATTCAAATTTCGTCCCCTTCGATTCCAATTCTATCGACAGATCATCCGCACAGTCCCGAAAATATTCGATTGCCGATATTGTTGTGAAATTATATGGAATACGATTCGTATCAATCTTGGCATACAGGGTCAGCTCATTGATCAGCAAATCCATTTCATTGGCTTTATTATATATGGTTCTGATGTATTTGTCCATCTTTTCCGGCGTATCTGCCACCCCGTCCATGATTCCTTCGGCATATCCCTTGATCGCCGTCACAGGAGTCTTTAAATCGTGTGAAATATTGCTGATCAGAACTTTATTTTCCCGTTCTGTCTCCTGTTTTTCTTCTGCATTCGCTTTCAAGCGCAGGCGCATCTCATCAAAATCCTGGCACAGCTGCCCAAATTCATCATCCGCATCCGCATGAATTTCAAAATCCAGATTTCCTTCCTTGATATTGCGCACCGCTTTCTGCAGCTTGGAAAGAGGTACTGACACTGTCCGGTAGATCCAGTACATCAACAAGACCGACGTCATAAAAACTACCAGCAAAAATACCTGCTGCAGCTCTACGATCTCCGGTTTTCTCATAATTGCAATCGCCGCCGTTGTAAGCGCTATCGGAAATATCATAACAATCATAAATGCGATGATCAGTTTGGTTTTTAATTTCATATGTACTTCCTCCGATATACACAACAAAATGAACCACATTTTACGAGTTTCAAGTAAATGATAAAAAGGACGGTATCATTACCGTCCCCTTCATTTTACAGATATTTCTTCAAAACGTCAACCTTATCGAGCTTTTCCCACGGCAAATCCAGATCATTTCTTCCGAAATGTCCGTATGCAGCCGTCTGTTTATAAATCGGCCGCCGTAAATCCAGCATTTTGATGATGCCTGCCGGACGCAGATCAAAATTCTCACGGATGACTTCTACCAATTCTTCATTGCTCACTTTTCCGGTTCCAAACGTATCCACCATAACGGAAGTCGGCTGTGCGACGCCAATCGCATAGGAAAGCTGGATCTCACATTTATCTGCCAGTCCTGCCGCCACGATATTTTTCGCCGCATAGCGTGCTGCGTAGGCAGCCGAGCGGTCTACTTTGGTACAATCCTTTCCGGAAAATGCACCGCCGCCATGACGTGCCATACCGCCATATGTATCGACGATAATTTTACGGCCGGTCAATCCACTGTCTCCGTGTGGTCCTCCGATGACAAAACGTCCGGTCGGGTTGATAAAGAACTTTGTATGCTCATCGATCATCTCCGCCGGAAGTACCGGGTCGAAGACATATTTTTTGATATCTTCGTGAATCTGCTCCTGTGTCACTTCCGGGTCATGCTGTGTGGACAGCACAACTGCATCCAGCCTTTTTGGCACTCCATTCTCATCGTACTCCACCGTCACCTGCGATTTGCCGTCCGGCCGCAGATAAGTAAGCGTCCCATCTTTTCTGACCTTCGTAAGCTGCAGGGTCAGTTTGTGTGCCAATGCAATCGGATACGGCATATATTCCTCTGTCTCATTGCACGCATATCCGAACATCATACCCTGATCGCCTGCTCCGATCGCCTCGATCTCATCCTCCGACATCCGGTTTTCTTTTGCCTCCAGTGCCTTATCCACACCCATTGCAATGTCTGTCGACTGCTCGTCAATTGCCGTGATAACGCCGCAAGTGTCCGCATCAAAACCATATTTTGCTCTGGTGTATCCAATCTCACGCACCGTATCGCGCACGATTTTCTGAATATCCACATATGCCTTTGTCGTAATCTCACCCATCACCATCACAATACCTGTCGTGGTACAAGTCTCACATGCCACACGGCTCATCGGATCCTGCGCAATCAATGCATCCAGAATCGCGTCCGATATCTGGTCACACATTTTATCCGGATGTCCTTCTGTTACTGACTCTGATGTAAATAATAATTTTTCCATCGTCTTCTCCTTTCTTTTGTTCTTTCTCTTTTGAGGTTTTCGTTACCTTTCTGTACATAATTCAAAACACGTTTGCCCGACAAGCAAGTCTGATGTCGATTTTTATGTTCCTTTATCCCTTGGCTCATACAAAAAGGCAATCCCCAAAAAGTGGACTGCCATTATTTCATAACAATCCCCTTATTGTTCGATTACTCGCTCAGGTTGGCACCTTCCTTAAAAAGGGGTTGCCGCAGTTTCACAGATCCTTTGTATCTCCGCTGCTCTGAATAAGAGAAAGTTGATTCTATATTTGATTTTTCTGTTTTCCCTGCGGGAACTATCATCATCTGCCTGATGACAACAAATACTCTACACGCTTAACGCCAAAATGTCAATAGGCATTCTAAAAATATCTATTACCAAATATCTATTACCAAATATCTGTTACCACTCACCCGACTTTCAGCCGGAATTTCTGGATTTCTTTTTCACTTGCCACTTTCTCAATCACACCACCCAGACTCTGAAGTTTCTCTTCGAAACGTTCATACCCACGCTGGATGTACTTGATGTCATCAATAATCGTAATACCGTCGGTCGCCAGACCTGCAATACATAGGGCTGCACCGGCACGCAGGTCAGGTGCACTGATGCGTGCTCCCGAAAGCTTTTCCACACCTTCTATGATAGCGGAGTTGCCTTCGATTTTGATATTGGCTCCCATTCTCGCCAACTCATCAAGATATTTAAACCGGTTTTCAAAAATACTTTCTGTGATTGTGCTGGTTCCTTTTGCCAGTGCCAGCGTCACACCAATCTGCGGCTGCATATCCGTCGGATATCCCGGATACGGCAAGGTCTTCACCTGTGTACAGCGCAATCTGCCATTTGCTACTACACGCACCGCATCGTCTGATTCCTGTACCTCACATCCGATATCGATCAGCTTGGAAATCGTCGCGTCAAGATGCTTGGGAATCACATTTTTCACCGTCACATCGCCCTGCGTCGCTGCTGCGGCAAACATAAATGTCCCCGCTTCTATCTGATCCGGAATAATCGAATACTCGGTTTTATGCAAAGCTTTCACGCCGCGAATCTTAATCACGTCCGTGCCGGCACCACGGATATTTGCTCCCATGCTGTTAAGGAAGTTGGCTACATCAACCACATGCGGCTCTTTTGCCACATTTTCCATAATCGTCACGCCGTCTGCCAGAGCGGCCGCCATCATGACATTGATTGTCGCACCTACGGTGACCACATCAAAATAGAGATGGGTGCCTTTCAACTGCTCAGCCTCTGCCACAATCTTGCCGTGTTCAATATCAACATCTGCGCCCAGCGCCCGAAATCCTTTCAAATGCTGGTCAATCGGTCTGCTGCCGATGTTGCAGCCACCGGGAAGTGCAACCTCTGCCCGTCTGTATTTTCCAAGCAGCGCGCCCAAAAGATAATAGGATGCTCTGATTTTCTTTATATAATCATACTCAATGTTCAAATCACCGATTGTACTGCCGTTAATCTTCACCGTATGACTGTCCAGTCTCTGTACGGTCGCACCGATTCCGGCAATTGCCTCCAGCATCACATTCGTATCGTTGACATCCGGCATATTGTCAATCAAGACCGTCTCATCTGTCATGATTGCTGCTGCCAAAATACCCAGTGCGGCGTTTTTCGCCCCGCCAATCTCAACTTCACCGACCAGCGGATTGCCGCCTTTTATAATATATTGCTCCATATAGCACCTCTATTATCCCAAAAATTTGTCAGAATTTTGTGACTGTTCTGCCATGTACAAATATGAGAAAAATAATACAGGATAAACCTCTTTGCAGAACCAAATCGCCACATGCCCATTACGATAAGTATACCATACTTTAACAATTTGTAAAATCTTTTTTACAAATGTTAACAAAATCCCCTTTTTCGTTCGACATTTTTTCTACTTCCGACAGCACATTTTCTATCGTCTCCTCAATGCGGCAGCCATCCTCACAGATTGTAATATCCGCATAT
>CALZPS010000158.1 GCA_945827765.1 uncultured Lachnospiraceae bacterium
GTTAAAAGGTGTCAAGATTTTGCAGAAAGATGATCGTTTCCAAAATGTCATGCGCCGGTTTTTGAAAGGGGACGAGGGGATGATCGAGGATGTAATGTGGGCACTGCAGCACCATACCGCAGAGGACGGAAAGTGTAATTATATCACGACACATACCGGATTTACCATGCAGGATCTTGTATCCTACGATGCCAAACATAATGAGGCGAACGGTGAACAGAATCAGGACGGTCCGGATTATAATTATAGCTGGAATTGTGGCGCGGAAGGTCCGAGCAGAAAAAAAGCAGTCGTGGACTTGCGTAGAAAACAGGTTTGCAACGCATTTCTGTTGTTGTTGACGGCACAAGGAACACCTTGTATTTTGGCGGGGGACGAATTGGAACACACTCAAAAGGGAAATAACAATGTCTATTGTCAGGATAATGAGACTGCGTGGCTGAATTGGAGTAAGTTGAAAAAGGATGACAGTTTGTTTCGATATGTGAAACACTTGATCGCACTCCGCAAGGCGCATCCGGCACTGCATCAGGCAGAAAAACTGTTGGGAAGAGATCGGACGGCATGTGGAATACCGGATGTTTCCTATCACGGCGAAAATGCGTGGAGAGCGCCGTTGGAAATCTCCAGCAGACAGTTGGGCGCACTGTTCTGCGAAGAAAATAAGGAAGACGACCAGTGCTATATCGCATATAATATGCATTGGTTGGAGCATTCGTTTGCACTGCCTTCTTTGCCCAAAAAGAAGAAATGGTATCCGGTACTTTGTACCGCGGAAATCGGTATAGAGAAAGAGATATCTGAAAATGAAAGCGCCGGCAAGCCGGTCAACGGCAAAGCTGCCGTAAAGGAAAAATCCGGGGAAGTAAAGAAAAGTCTGACATTACCTGAGAGAAGTATTATGATACTTGTGGGCAGATAGAAAAGAGAGTTTTGAGATGATGAAAAAAGCAATCGGTCATTTCCGTACGATAACAAAACATAAAATGCTTGTGATGAAAGAATGTTTCAAGGTTGGTCTGTACAAACAAGGGCTTTTACATGACTTGTCCAAATACGGATGGACAGAATTCCGTGTCGGATGCAGATATTATCAGGGAAACCGGAGCCCCAATAATGCAGAGCGTGAGACAATCGGATATTCCTCAGCATGGCTGCATCACAAAGGGCGCAACAAACATCATTATGAATATTGGATTGATTACGGACTCGATAAAGGAAAAGGATTGGCAGGCATGCGTATGCCGGAAAATTATGTGGTAGAAATGTTTTTGGACCGCATTGCCGCCTGTAAGGTGTATAATGGCGCGGCATATCGGGATTCAGATCCACTGGCCTACTATGAAAAAGGCGGAACAGAGGCCTATGTCATACATCCGGATACGAAGGCACTGCTGGAAAAACTGCTGCATATGCTGGCCGAGCAGGGCGAGGAGGCAACCTACCGATATATTTGTAAAGAGGTACTGAAAAAGAAATAGATGCGAACGGGCGGTTACATGGGATAGTGTAACCGCTCTTCTGTAATATCTGTGAGTACTTCCCGGAAGAATTTGGATGCCAGATACTTCGCCATCGGAAGATTCATGTCCAGATAGTTGCCACAATCTTTCGCACACGCACCTGGTACATCGCCCTCAAAATCGGCGATAAATGCAAACATTTCCTTCATCAGAGGAATGATTTCCGAAGATTCATAATCTCCGCAGAGCAACAGATAGAATCCTGTGCGGCAGCCCATTGGACCAAAATAGAGGACTTTGTCCTTCCATTCGGCATGATTACGCAGGAATGTGGCACCCAAATGTTCTATCGTGTGGACTTCTGCAGTGTTCATCACCGGCTCATCATTGGGGCTGGTCATACGGATGTCAAAAGTGGTAATAGGTTCGTTTCCGGCAAAATCCTTGCGGGAGACATAGATTCCCGGAAGCAGTTTGATGTGGTCTATGGTAAAGCTTGTTATTTTTTCCATGTTATAGGCTCCTTCCTCTTTATAAAATGAGTGATTCCTGCCGGAAAGAATCCGACACATTTGTTGATTTATCATAACAAAACACAGTGAAATTGTCAACAATGCCGGCTCTGCAGGCAAAGGGGCAGTTCCATTCTGTTTTCTTCCAGAAGTTTCTTGTCTCTCAAGATGGTCTCGCAGTCCCCATCTGCCACAATCTTTCCTTGTGACAGTAAAATTACACGTTCGCAGGTATCCAGAATCAGATCAAGATCATGGGATGCGATTAACTTTGTCTGTGAAAGTGATTGTATGGTATGAATGACGGTACGCCGGTTGACAGGGTCTAACGCTGTGGAAGGCTCATCCATTAAAATCACTTCCGGCTGCATGGCAAGAATGGTGGCAATAGCTGCCATCCGTTTTTCCCCACTGGAGATTTTGTGATTATATCGATGTTTTAAATTTTGTAAGCCTAATTGTTTTAGAACCTCATCTACTCTTTTTTCCGCTTCTTCTTTTGTCATACCATAATTTCGGGGTCCGAAAATCATATCTTCATAAACAGTAGGCATAAACATCTGATTATCCGAATCTTGCAGTACAAAACCGATTTTCTGCCGAATTTGAGAAAGATTTTGCTTTGTTACCGGCAGACCGTCTATCGTAATTTGTCCTTCGCCGGACAACAGCCCAAGCATCAGTTTCATGATTGTGGTTTTTCCGGCTCCGTTGGCCCCGATCAGTCCTATGGTTTCTCCTTTATGGATCACAAAACTGATATCCTCGACTACCGGAGGTTGTGCGTCATAAGAAAAAGACACATTTTTATACTCAATCATATGTTTACCTCACAAAAATATTTCCAATCCATTGTGTGATTCTGATGAATCTTGCACAGACAAAAAAGCCGATACTGATTAAGGTATACAGAACACTGTCCATATGACAGGCAGGGACATCACTGTATAAAAATTCGCCCCGAAAGCCCCTAAGCAGCATGCTGTAGTAAAGCTCTTGTGCACGATCCATGCTCCGCAGTAAGAGCTGACCCAAAAAGGAACCCCATGCGGAAATATGTATCCCTTTCTGATTTGGTGCCCGCAGACTGTATGCCTGTATCATAACAGAAACCTCTTCCAGCATGACTCCGATATAACGATGAGTCAGCAGAAACAGCGAGGCCAGCATGTCCGGTATATGAATCATACGCATCGCGGCACAAAGAGAGTCCACAGGAGTGGTGGCAACAAGTAAAAAAGATGCCATAAGAGCAAAACATCCTTTCATCATCAGTGTCAGCATGGACAGAAATCCACCCGTCACTATAATATGTCCGATTTGTATAACCGGGACATGATCCAGAAAAGGATTAACTAGTCCGACCGCGCACACGAACGGTAAAACCATCCGCAATTTATAAAAACATAGATGTACCGGTATTTGTGCTGCCTGAAACATAAGTATCGGATATAAGATCATAATAGTCAGACCGGTAATATCATATTTATGGAAAGATACTACAACAAAAATATATGTCAATGTGACAAGCAGCTTACACAGTGGATGCAATTGATGAAGAAAGGATTTTTCTGCCGCAATCTCATCCATTTCCAAAAACTCAGATTGTGCCTTTGATAAGTTGTCCATGACAGTTCACCTATATTTGAAAATGTTCCGCGGCTGTATTATCCTTTGCCTGCGGCCTTTTTTTGCGGAAGAAACCGCCGATTGTACAGATAAGAACTGCGGCAGCAGCAACAATTGCGGAGCCGGCAAGTCCGGATAAGGTAGTTCCCGCCGCACTGTCACTTCCGACAAATGCATAATCCGGCAGAAATGCTGTTTTTTCCTGAATTGCTTCTGCAGTATCTGCCGCTTTGCTGGAAATACCATAGTGTTCTTCGTCCAATCCCATATTCTCGCTGTAACCGGATTCGGTGTTTCCGAACAATGACCACTCCAGTCCGTCCGGATTCGTGCTTGCGAGCAGGCTTAATCCGCCGCCGATAATGACTGTGACAATGGCGAGGATGGAAACAGTTGTCCTCAGTGAACATTTATTTTTGTCCCCGGTTTTTGAAATGTCGAGTTCCATGATAAGTTCCGGGCGGCTTTCATAAATAAACAGGAGCACTGTCGTGGTAATCAGACCTTCCACCAGACCGATTGCAAGATGAATCGGCTGCATGATTCCTGCGAATGCCCGGAACGGTAATTCCGTGATACCGGACATGGATGTTTCCAAAACAACGGAAAACGCTCCCAACTGGAGCGTAATCACACATCCGAGAATAGAGCCAAGGGCAATCTTGATACGGTCAGCACTTTTATTTCCCCCAAATAGATTACTCTGCATAATCGGTTTCCACAATAGATAATATCCCACAAAGCAGCCATAAAATGCCATATTCCAACAATTTGCCCCCAGAGCCATCAGACCGCCGTCAGCAAAAAACAGGCATTGAATCGTCAGGATAACAACCATAGACAAAAAACCTGCCTGCGGACCAAGCAGGGCGGAGAGCAGCATACCGCCGCACATATGTCCGGAAGATCCCGTCCCCGGAATGGTGTAGTTAATCATCTGACCGGCAAAAACCAATGCCGATGTTACTGCCATGGTCCTGTCTCTTATACACATCTGACGCTGCCGACGATACTCCTTGTGT
>CALZPS010000159.1 GCA_945827765.1 uncultured Lachnospiraceae bacterium
ATGGATTGTGACGCAGGGATATGAACCAATCATCATTGCCACAAAGCTGGATAAGATAAAACGCAGCCAGACGCAAAAGCAACTGAAACTTCTGCGGGAGGGACTTCATTTGCTTCCGGGCACCGTGATGCTTCCTTTTTCAGCAGAAACGAAACAGGGACGGGAAGAAATCTGGGAAATGATTGAAGAGAAGATACACAAAGACCGGAATACGGATGAGATAAAAGAATGAGGATGAAGGAAACAGTATTGGAAATAAACTTGACAGAAATGGAGTGTTGACTGCATATGGAGAATAAACGACCGTATTGGATGGTGGCTGTGAGCCTTCTGCTTAGCCTGTTTGCTACTGTCGCAGTGATTATTGTAGGATATAAAATGATTATATTTTTTATGCCGTTCGTGGTGGGGTGGCTCATTTCTTCCATCGCAACCCCGGTAGTCAATTGGCTGGAAAAGCGGTTCAGTGTAGTGAAAAAGCTGGGGTCGGCATTGGTTGTGGTACTCGTTATTGCAGCAATCGTAGAAGTATTGTATTTGACGATAAGCTATCTGGGAAAGGAATTATTTGCCTTCATCCGGGATTTGCCGGAAAATTATGAACAAATCGAGAGCAGTCTGCGTCAGGTTGGAAGTACATTTTCCGGGATTTTTGCAAGTCTGCCGCAGGGAATACAGGATGCATGGAATGCTCTGGTGAATAATCTGGATCAGAATATTGGTAAATTGATTGCAGATATCAGTGAGCCGACGATGGAGGCGGCAGGTAGTCTGGCGATGCGTCTCCCGTCTTATCTCGTTGCGGTCATTATGGCACTTTTGGCAGCTTATTTCTTTACGGTACAGCGGGAGGAAGTGCTGAGCTGGTGCAAAAAGGTGGCTCCGCCCTCCCTGACCAAGCGGATGACGATGGTGACAGACAATATCCGTTATGCGGTGGGAGGATATTTCAAAGCCCAGTTCAAGATCATGGTGATCATCTTTTTGATTTTGCTGGTCGGATTCGCATTGATGCGGGTACGTTATTATCCGCTGGTGGCTTTGGGCGTGGCGTTTCTTGATTTTCTTCCGGTATTCGGGACAGGAACGGCAATTTTCCCGTGGGTGGTTTATGAAATCTTTACGGGAAATTATAAGATGGTAATATTTCTGCTGATCCTCTATGCTGTCACACAGGTTAGTCATCATGCTCTGCAGCCGAAGATGGTGGCAGACAGTGTAGGAATGAATCCGCTTTTGACGTTGATTTTGCTTTATATCGGATATAAGGTCAGCAGTGTCATGGGAATGATACTTGCTGTGCCGATTGGCATGGTGGTCATCAATATGTATAAGGCGGGTGCTTTTGATTATATATTGGATGATGTAAAGATTCTGGCAGAGGGAATTATGAAACTTCGTGGGATACCACGTGAAGAAAACAAATAAATACGGAGATTTGAAAATGGAACAGTTGTTACAGGAATTCAAGGAAGATTTGCAGGAATTTCGGAATATGACCGAGAAATTCTATGCCAAAGAAGTCAGCGTGAAAGATTACAAAGGGTTTTCAGGAGGATTCGGAAGCTATGCGCAGAGAGGCAGAACGTCCAGCATGCTGCGGCTTCGTATGCCCGGAGGACGTCTGACAAAGGAAAAACTAAAATTCGTGGCAGATGCGATTGAAAAATATAATGTGAAGAAAGCGCATTTCACGACTTGTCAGACCATACAATTACATGATTTGGATGCTGCGGCAGTATGTGGAATTATGGAAGAGGCTTTTGAAGTGGGAATTATTACCCGCGGAGGCGGCGGTGACTTCCCGCGAAATGTCATGGTGTCCCCGCTTTCCGGTGTGGAAACAGGGGAATATTTTGATGTGTTGCCGTATGCGGAAAGGGTATCAGATTTTCTGCTGGGGATTATCAAGACTGTAAAAATGCCTCGGAAACTGAAGGTTGGTTTTTCAAATTCTCCTGCCAATGAAACACATGCGACGTTCCGTGATCTGGGATTTGTGGCGAGCGAGGACGGTACATTTGACGTCTATAGCGCCGGAGGCTTGGGAAACAACCCGCGCATGGGCGTAAAAGTGGCGGAAAATGTGGAGCCATGCGATGTGCTGTATTATGTTCAGGCGATGGTGGAGACATTCTGTGCATACGGAAATTATGAAAACCGCGGAAAAGCGAGAACCCGTTATATGGTGGAAAAGCTGGGTGGGGAGGACGCTTACCGTGCGGCCTATCTGGAAAAACTGGAGCAGGTGAAAGAGCACAAAGGATTGACGATCAATGTGGACACTGCTGCTTATGAGACGCAGAAATGTGAGGATGGAACAAGAGTATCAGGTAAACGTATCATTGCACAGAAACAGGATGGATTGTATGTTGTGGTATATCATCCGATTGGCGGAGTGCCGGAAGTGACAAAGTTTGCTCAGTTGTATGATACGATAAAAGATATGAAAGATGTGGAAGTACGCATTGCTCCGGATGAGACGATTTATATCATAAATCTGACCGGAGAAGAGGCAGAAAAAGTGTTGGCTGTGACAGATGACGGTGCACAGAATCTGTTTGAAACTTCGGTATCCTGTATCGGAAGCACGATTTGCCAGATTGGGCTGCGGGATTCACAGGGAACATTGGCGGCGATTGTGCAAGAGGTAAGAAAGCATGATTTCGCGGACGGAGTACTGCCGCGAATCCACATTTCAGGCTGCACGTCTTCCTGCGGTACTCACCAGATCGGAAGACTGGGATTCCACGGAGGCGTAAAAAAGCTGGACGGTGTAATGGAACCTGCATTTACGTTTCATGTGAATGGATGTGATGAGCAGGGAGAAGAGCGTTTCGGAGAACAATGGGGCGTGATGCTGCAGAAAGATATGCCGGCGTTCTTTGTGGAACTGGGGCAGGAGATTTCTGCTGCCGGAGAAAACCTGGCGGCAGGAATGGACTTTGAGACATGGATGGAAAAGAACCCACAAAGACTGCGGGAGATTGTGGAGAAGTATTTGTATTGACAAGAAAGCACAGAACAAAAGTTGGTTTTGTTCTGTGCTTTCTTTGTGCCCTTTTATCATCAATAAAAAAGAGCGGGAATAGTTATAAATTGTAACTATAACTAGATATTAATTTTTGCACTATCTGATTCCTCTTTTGAAACAAGTGGCAGCGGTATACATAGAACTCAGTAGAAATACACCGTTGCTTGTCCAATTGTTCTTTATCTATTATGGACTTCCGAAGATTGGAATTCAGACGGATGCGAAGACATGCGGAATTGCGGGACTGGCTTTTCTGGGAGGCAGTTATATGGCAGAAGCATTTCGAAGCGGCTTGGAAGCTGTTGCACAAATGGAGGTTCTGCTTTTTGATGAAGTGACGGCAGCGTTGGATCCGGAGATGATTCGGGAAGTACTGGATGTCATCTTGAACCTGGCAGCTCAGGGGCGTACCATGATTATTGTGACGCACGAGATGCAGTTTGCGCGTGCTGTCGCGGATCGGGTATTGTTCCTGGATGGAGGCAAGATTATTGAAGATGAGCCTCCCGAGATGTTCTTTGAGAATCCAAAAACAGAGAGAGCAAAACAATTTTTAAACACGTTTACATTTCATGCTGTAAAAGCTGCAGCAAAATAATATATTATATGGATAGGAGATTATTAGTATGAAAAACTTAAAATTAAAAAAATTACTTTCATTAGTCGCAGTCGTATCTACGGTTTTTGCATTGGCTGCATGCGGTAACTCAGGAGATGACTCCGTAAATAATACAGATGAATCCGGGAAGAACGGGAAAAAATCAGATGTTGTTTACCGTACTTTAGATGAGATTAAAGAAGATGGGACTATTAACATCGGAGTTTTCTCTGATAAGAATCCATTTGGATATGTGGATGAAAATGGAGAATATCAGGGATATGATGTATATTTCGCAAAGCGAATCGGCGAGGATCTGGGCGTAGATGTGAACTTTGTATCGACAGAGGCAGCAAACCGCATTGAATACCTGCAGACCGGAAAAGTAGATGTGATTCTTGCAAATTTTACAGTAACTGATGAGCGTGCAGAAGAAGTCGACTTTGCCTTGCCATACATGAATGTGGCACTCGGCGTGGTATCACCGGACAGCAATGTGATTACGAGTCTGGATGACTGGAACAGTGATGATCAGATAATCGTAATATCCGGTACGACGGCAGAGACTTATCTTATTGAGAATTATCCGGACATTCCGCTGCAGAAATATGATTCCTATGCAACTGCCAAGAATGCACTGGAAAATGGAAATGGTGTGGCATGGGCTAACGACAACACTGAGGTGATTGCTTTTGCGCTGCAAAATAAAGGTTATACGGTTGGTATTCCGGAACTTGGCAGCAAAGATACGATTGCACCTGCTGTTTCAAAAGGAAATGAAAGCTTGTTGAATTGGATCAATGAGGAAATTAAATCACTGGCAGATGAGCAGTTCTTCCACAAAGACTATGATGAAACATTGGTGGACACTTATGGAGAAGATTATAAAGAGGAACTGGTTGTAGAAGGCGGAGAGATTAAGTAGTTTGAGAGAAGTACAGAACAAATGTTCATTTTGCTCTGTACTTTTTTTAATTCTAATGCTATAC
>CALZPS010000160.1 GCA_945827765.1 uncultured Lachnospiraceae bacterium
TCTGTCCCGGATGTTGTTTTTGCATTGGAAACAGTATCTGTCGCAGATGTTGTTTTTGCATTGGAAACAGTATCTGCCGCAGGAACAGTTACTTCTTTTGCCGCTGTTTTTTTTACATCCACTGGTGCTGCATTTTTCTCCAGGTTCTGCCTGGTGCCGACATCTTTCTCCACGTCCTGCCTGGTGCCGACATCTTCCTCCACGTCCTGCTTGATGCCGACATCTTCCTGAAGTTTCTTTGCAGCACTGGTATTTTCCCCTGCCGGCTGTATATTTTCTTCCTGCACAGGTTCACTGCTCCATTTCTTCCATGCCAGAGAGATTTCCCATGAAAGCTGCTGTTCAATATAACGTACAGAACCGCGAATCAGATAAAAAAACAAGGAAAAATCTGCTTTTGCAGCCAAACTGGATAAGTCGCCGTCACATCGGGCACTCACCTGATACTTTAAAGGTGTAAACAACACCACACACATCATCAGTAAGATAAGCCCCAGAATAACCAGCAATATCCATCCGATTATTTTTAAAATCAACAATATAATATGCATTTCTAACCTCCCGTCAGCTTTCCTCAAAAGACTTCTGCCGAGTCAGAATAAATTCACGTATGTTCAAAGCTCCGGTTTGGGACAGCACTTCGCAGGTGATCTGCTCCACAAGATCTACTGCCGCCAGATAGCTTTCCGCCAGACCAACTATGAAAATTTCTTTTTCTTTATAATATGGCTGTTTCAAAAAAACGGAGGAGAAGAATTCCAGCTGGTTATGATCACCTTCTGCCATCGTAAGCAGAAACACCGGAACGGTAGGTTCTTGTCTCATCAAAGCCTCCAGCACCTGTACCTTTTTGTGCCGTATACCTTCACTCACATACAAATTGCAATAACATTTGATTCTCATCACTTTTCATCCTATCACTGTCTTGTCTAAGCTTATATCACTGCTTTTTGCTTGTCTTATCTATTATAATACGCATCCAGCACCTGTTTTGCAATAGGAACCGCCAATGCATTTGCATTTCCGTCGTACCCCTCCACCGTCACACAGATGACCAGCTCGGGATTGTCAACATTCGTAAAACCGACAAACCAGGAATGCATCTTCTCACCGTCAACCAGACTGTACTCTGCCGTTCCGGTTTTTCCCGCCACACTATAGTTACTCTGATTTAAATCCGCAGCAGTTCCTTCACTGACAACTGCACACATCAATTCTTTCAGCTTTGCCGCCTCTTCTGTGCTCATCAGCCGCCGGTAACTCTGTGGTACATTGTTGCTTATTTCCGTACCGGTATAGTTGGTCACTTTTGCCACCAGATATGGCTCCATCAAAGTTCCGCCGTTGGCAATCGCCGCACAAATCAATCCCATGTGATATGGACTTGCCAATGTGTTTCCCTGCCCCATACCGGTCATCATCAATTCTGCGTCACCCGTGTTTTCGTTTACCGTAAAAGAGCTTTTTGAGTAATCCAGAACAGAAGGAAGTTTTTTGTTAAACAATAAATCTTCCGCTGTCTTACGATAGGAAGTGCGATCCAGTGTCAATGCGATATTGGCAAAAGATGCCCCACAGGACTGTGCAAAAGAGCCGCGGAAATCAAGCAGTCCATGACCGGAGCGCTTATAACAGTTCATGGTAAAAGACGGGTGAACAAACGCCCCCGTACATTCAAATGAATAGTTATTATAATCTGTGTTTTCACGCATATATTCAAGGGCTGTTACAATTTTAAATGTAGACCCCGGGGAGTACTGACCTTGCGTCACACGATTCAAAAGCGGAGAATCTTCTTCATCCGAATTGAGGACATACCAGATATCATCTACATCATTTGGATTGAAAGCAGGCTTTGAGAGCATTACAATTATTTTTCCGGTCGATGGCTCCATCACAAAGATGGCTCCCTTGTTATCTCCCAGCGCATCGTACGCTGCCTGCTGAAGATCTGCATCAAGTGTCGTCACCACGGTATCGCCTATATTTTTTTGATTTTGGAACTCATTCTTAATTTTTTCCACAAAAAATGCATTTGAAGTCAACAAATCAAAATTTTCTACAGATTCAAGTCCTGTCTTACCAAATTGTGAACTGCTGTATCCTATTACATGTGCGAATAACTCGCCATATGGATATTCCCGTTCTTCACTCCCGTCTTCCGACACTAGTGTCTGCGCGAGTACATTTCCGTTTCTATCCGTAATTTTCCCTCTTACAACACGATCCGCGAAGTTATCCTGCCGTGCATTATAAGGACTATTCACAATCTTACGCGCTTCCACCACATTAAAGTACACAAGGTAAATCATCAGCGCCACAAACAGAATCACAAAAAAGTAGGTTACTCTAGCGAGTTCTTTGTTTCGGGACTTCTTCGAATTTTCTTTTTGTTTTTTGGGCCTTCCCGTTTGCATTTCTTCCCATGCCATGGTTCTTTCTTCTCTCCCTTGTCAATTCTTCCTTCTCTTCGTCTTCTCTGATAATATATAACCCCTGAATAATGCCGATCATAATCATCGTGCTAAGCAGCGAGCTGCCTCCATAGCTTACCAGAGGTAATGTCACTCCGGTCGAGGGAATGAATTTGGTTACTCCGCCAACTGTCAAAAACACCTGAAAAATATAACAAGTTCCAAGTCCAAGTGCTACAAGCTTATAGAATTGATTATGGACTTCCATCGCAATATTCAAAAACATGACATAACAGCTCACACAAATCAATATCAGACATAGAGCAAAAATCAATCCCAATTCTTCCGCAATCGCTGAGAAAATGAAATCTGTTTCCCGCACCGGTATCAATTCGGGGCTGCCCTGGAAAAGCCCCATTCCGAACCAACTTCCGGTACCAATGGCAAATAAAGACTGTGCCACCTGATAGCCTCCGTCATTGTAAGCCTCAAAAGGATCCTTCCATGCAGCCACACGTACTTTGATATGTGCAAACAGACGATATCCTATCACAGCAGCGACACTGCCTGCGCCAATTCCCGCAGCCGCATACAAAGCTTTTCTGCTTGCCACATACAACATCACAAGATACACTACAAAGAAAATCAATGCTGCACCTAAATCGGTGGAAAGCACTAAAATCAACACATGTGCAGCAGCGACAGCGGTGGTAATGACTATCTGCTTAAAACTGGTATTGTTCTGAAGACTGGATGCCACGAAAAACACAAACAGGATTTTTACAAACTCCGAAGGCTGGATACCAAATCCGGCAATGTTAAATCCAAGCTGTGCACCACCGGAATCCACCGCAAAGACCGCCACGACAGCCAAAGCCACAAATCCGGCTCCGGCATAAAAGTAAGTCAGGTTTGTCAATGACTTCATCTTGCGGATGATAACCGGCACAACCAGTCCGAAGGCCGAACCTAAAACAGCAAAAATAAATTGTTTGACGGCACTTGTAAATGAAAGCCTGGCAATCATGATAAATCCCACGCACAGCAGCATACACATATTATTTACGATCAGACGCGACACATTGGGATAAATGATATTATAAAGTATAATCACACCGATAAAATAAACAACCTGTGCCAGATAGAAATAAAGGACACGCTGATCACCTGTCTTTAAAAAGATCACCGCATATGCAATAAAATGTATGACGAACATCAAAACATTTTGTCGCAGCAGAACTCGTTTTTCGTCCTTTTCTTCCTTCTGGACAAAAATAGAAAAACAGGAAACAGTATATACGCTCATAAATATAATGATGAAATACTTTGCCAGTTCTACAATAATATTAATCATTTTTTTACTCCTATGATATTCCCCGGTGGAAATGTCCCCTTGTATACGGATCAGAAAAGATTCTCTGCGGGACAGCATAACTATCCCCCTCGCAGCAGGCAAGGAGAATCCGGGCTGTCTGCGCGGCGCTCTCGTTGGTAAACTGAAAACGAATCCACTCTGGTGCAATCCCGTTAATTTCCTCCTTCAGGTCATATAGATACAAAGGATCGGGATTATAAATCACATTATAACAGTCACGGCAACGCATCCTCACTTTAAAATGATTATTATACCGGTCTGTAAGTTCCGCATAAGAATCATCGTGCCTGCAGCCCGACACATTCTTTTTTACACATTGTGCAGAGAACATAACAGGATAATAACCATAAACAATCAATTCAGAATGTTCTAAACACAATGCAGACAGCTCACGTCGGTTCAGTTCCAGCGGCAGCGTACATGCATCCACTCCCTGCATGTTCCAGAACACTTTTGCCTGATTGTTCATCACATACAGTGGATGATCCAATACAATATTCTTGTCGTAGCCATGCTCTTTTAGGAACTGAAAGCTCTCATAGTTTCGAATCAAAACCCCGTCAACAAAGTCGCTCCGCAGGCAACAATAATTTTTTTCCAGTCGTTCTGCTGTATTCTCACGTACAATAAACGGAAGTGCCACATATAACTGCCGATAACCGTCAGAGAGCGTTTGTGTCCCGTTTTTTGTATGTGTTTCAAATTCTCCACACAGCTTACGTATCTTTTGTTCACTGCTTTCAAATAAATCAAAGTCCAGATAAATTCTTCCCACACCGGGCGCTTTTAAAACAACATTTAGTT
>CALZPS010000161.1 GCA_945827765.1 uncultured Lachnospiraceae bacterium
GTACCTCGATGACACCGTCGCCAATCTCGATAATGGAAACATCGAATGTACCGCCACCAAGGTCATATACCATGATCTTCTGCTCTTTTTCATTGTCCAGACCATATGCCAGCGCAGCTGCGGTAGGCTCATTGATGATACGTTTTACCTCAAGACCTGCAATCTTACCTGCGTCTTTGGTAGCCTGACGCTGTGCGTCATTGAAATATGCCGGAACCGTGATGACCGCCTCTGTCACTTTCTCGCCCAGATAACCTTCTGCATCTGCTTTCAGTTTCTGCAGAATCATAGCGGAAATCTCCTGCGGTGAATATCTCTTGTCATCAATCGTTACTTTGTAATCACTGCCCATCTCTCTCTTGATAGAAGAAATGGTCTTGTCAGCGTTCGTCACTGCCTGACGCTTTGCAGGTTCTCCTACCAGACGCTCGCCGGTCTTTGTAAATGCAACAACTGACGGTGTGGTTCTTGCTCCTTCCGTGTTGGCAATAACGGTTGGCTGTCCACCTTCCATAACAGCTACACAACTGTTTGTTGTTCCCAAGTCAATTCCTATGATTTTTCCCATAATTTTGTCCTCCTGATTTATATTATATTGGATAGTAAGCTTTAAATAAGACGATTTTTCGCATACATGGCAACTAAATATTTGCGACGCCTGCGCTCATAAAGTGTTCAATGCCAGCTGTATGCGGTCAATTAGCTACTTTTACCATACTGTGTCTCACAATGGAATCACGGTATGTATACCCTTTCTGAAATTCTTCGGCTACAATATTTTCACCGTAATTCTCATCCTCCACATGCATCACCGCATTGTGTAAATTCGGGTCAAATTCCTTTCCTACCGCTTCGATAGGTTTCACCTCGTTTTCTTCCAGTGTTGTCATCAAGTGCTTATACACTTTCTCCATTCCCTGGACAAATGGATCGTCTTTCTCTTCTTCCTTCACTGCATCCAATCCTCTTTCGAAATTGTCTACAACCGGAAGAATCTTTTCTATGATATCTTTCGCTCCAACTTCGTACATTTGGGATTTCTCCTTGTCTGTACGCTTGCGGAAGTTATCAAACTCTGCCATCTGACGAGTCAGTTTATCAGTCAGTTCCTCTATCTTTTCATCTTTTTTATCTTTTTTGTTCTTCTTTCCAAAAAAGCCTTTTCCCTTTGGCTTTTCTTCACTACCGACCTCTTCTTCCGTTTCGGCCTCGTCTGCCTCAGGCTCGTTTTTCTCTGTATCTGACTCTTCTTTGTCCTCGGCATCCCCGGTATCGGTATGTTCCGTTTCCGGTTGTTCTTTATCAGACTCTGTGTCCTCTGCTGCTTTGCCGCTTTCCTCAGCCTCTTTTGCCGCTTTGGCTTTTGCTTCTTCCACAGCTTCTTTTACCATCTCTTCCTGACTCATCTTCTCTTCCACCGGCTACTCAACCTCCTGTTCTTTTGACTTTTTATCATTTATCGCATCCAACTCATTCTGCAAAGTTTTCAGCGTCTTCATGACATGCTCGTAATCCATTCGTTTTGGTCCGATAATGCCGATTGTACCGCGCATTCCATCACCAAGCTCATAGGTCGCCGTCACCACACTGCAGTCCTTCATCGCCTTCACCGGAGTTTCATCTCCGATGTAAACTTGAATGCCGTGATTCTCTTCGCTGGAAAGTGTCTCGCTTACCAGTTCCGCAAGCTGCTGTTTCTCTTCGAATGCATGAATGATTTCCTGAGCGCTTTGATTATCACTGAGTTCCGGATACTTAAATACGTTCGTCGCACCACTGGTGTATATTTCCATATCTTCATCCACCTGAATGATGTCTGCCACCGCATCCAGCACGTCACTGATGACTCTGCTGTGGATTCCCGCCTGCTCCTTCAGTCTGGCAATCAGTCCCAGGTTAATCTCTTCGATGGACATTCCATTGAGTGTCGTATTCAGCAGCATATTCAGTTTAAGCAAAGTCTCATTACTGAATTCTTCGTCAACCTCGATGATTTTATTCTTAATCACATTGCCGCTCATCACAATAACTGCCACAATCTGTTCTTCATCGACCTGCGAAAGCTGAATAAACTTCAATGTGTTGCGCCGATTCACCGGAGCGGACACCAATGTGGCATAATTCGTATTTGCCGCCAGCACTTTCGCCGCCTGTTTGAGAACCCGCTCTACTTTGTCAGTCTTTTCAAGTATCACATTTTTCAGTTCATTAAGCTCATGCTCCTTATCGGCCATCAGGGTATCCACGTAAAACCGATATCCCTTATCGGAAGGAATCCGTCCCGCTGAGGTATGCGGCTGAAAAATATATCCCATTTCTTCCAAATCTGCCATCTCATTGCGAATGGTCGCAGAGCTAAGTTTCAACTCCATGGATTTTGAAAGGGTGCGGGAACCTACCGGTTCACCGGTTTCCAGATAATTCTGAATGATTGCCCGCAATATCATATGCTGTCTTTCACTTAACTCGGTATTCATCGGTTTTTCCCTCCTTTCGTTTGTTAAGGCTGCAAGAAAAAGGAGTGCTGTTTTTTCTTTATTAGCACTCCCTTTGTTTGAGTGCTAACACCTTACTGTTATAAGATAGCACCCCTTTTTCCATTTGTCAACACTGTTTATACTTTTTTTATCACTTTTTATTCTCTCAAAAAACACGCAAATACATAATTGCTGATATCAATTCCTCGTTTTGTCAAAACCACTCTGTCATCCTCTGCCAAAAGCAGCCCCTTTTCTTTCAGTTCACGCATAACATCACCATAGACTGCCGTCAATGGTCTGCCGAACTGCCGTTCAAATTCCTGCACAGAGATGCCTTCCATCATGCGCAGGCCAAGAAACATAAACTCCTCCATCTGTTCCTGCGCACTTAGTTCTTCACGTTCTTCGCACAGTGAAGACTTTCCCCTCACGCCGTCATAATACTTCTCCAGAGCGCGCGGGTGATGAAATCGGACATTTTCAATCAATGATGAGGCACCCAGTCCGATGCCCAGATAGGGAGTTCTCTTCCAGTAACCAAGATTATGGCGGCATTCACATCCCTCTTTGGCATAGTTAGAGATTTCGTAGCGGTGATATCCGCAGGATGCCAATATTTCTTCCGTCCGCTCATACATTTTCCGCTCTGTCTCTTCATCGGGGAGTGGTGCCTTGCCCTGCATTTTTGCGCCTTCGCCATACCACTCATAAAACGGGGTACCTTCCTCAATAATAAGGCTGTACGCGGAAATATGCTCCGGCTCTAACGCTGTCACCCTTTGCAGCGTCCTCTCCCAGCTTTCCAGTGTCTGTCCGGGGATTGCCGAAATCAAGTCAATATTCACATTCGCGAAACCCGCGTTTCTTACCGTATGGTAAGTGTGTTCAAACTGCTCGTAAGTATGGATTCTTCCCAACATTTTTAATTCATCATCATTTACTGACTGCAGCCCGATACTGACACGATTGATGCCTGCCTGCCTCCATGCCGCCAGCTTTTCTTCCGTCACAGTACCCGGGTTGGCCTCTATCGTAATCTCTGCCTGCGGTGAAATTCCAAACGTCTCCCGCAGCGCATCAAAAATTCGCAGCATCTGTTCGGGTTCCAATATCGAAGGGGTTCCGCCACCGACAAAAATCGTATCGACTTCATATCTGTCTGCATACTGCTCACGGTAACTATGAATCTCCCTGAGCAGCGTATCGATATATTTTTGCCGCATCCCGGTACTTGAAGGGGCAGATAAAAAATCACAGTATGCACATTTTTTTACACAAAACGGAATGTGAAGATATAATTCCAGCTTTTCCTTCATCTCTTTCCCTGTCCTTTTCCCCCTGCCCGTCTTTCTATTTATCATCCAGTTTCAGAACACTCATGAATGCTTTCTGCGGAATCTCTACATTTCCCACCTGGCGCATCCGCTTTTTGCCTTCCTTTTGTTTTTCAAGCAGTTTCTTCTTACGTGAGATATCACCGCCGTAGCATTTTGCAAGCACATCCTTGCGCATCGCCTTGACCGTCTCTCTGGCGATAATCTTGCTGCCGATTGCCGCCTGAATCGGAATCTCGAAGAGCTGCCGCGGTATTTCTTCTTTTAATTTCTCGCACATTTTACGTCCACGCTCGTAAGCTGTCCCGCTGTGGATTATGAACGACAAGGCATCTACTTCTTCTTTATTTATCAGGATATCCAATTTTACCAGTTCAGAACGCTCGTAGCCCTGAATCTCATAGTCAAAGGAGGCATAGCCGCGGGAACGTGATTTCAGCGCATCAAAGAAATCATAAATAATCTCATTGAGCGGAAGCTGATAATGAAGTACCGCTCTCTTTTCTTCGATATATTCCATACTCTGATAAACACCGCGCCGTTCCTGACACAAATCCATGATAGCCCCGATATATTCGGAGGTAACCATGATTTCGGCCTTGACAATCGGTTCTTCCATATACTCAATCTCGGACGGGTCCGGAAGATTCGTCGGGTTCGTCAGTTCAATGACCTCTCCGTCCGTTTTGTGCACCTGTCTCTTATACACATCTGACGCTGCCGACGATACTCCTTGTGTA
>CALZPS010000162.1 GCA_945827765.1 uncultured Lachnospiraceae bacterium
CGAGATCTAGTACGGTCTCGTGGGCTCGGAGATGTGTATAAGAGACAGCGGAGTGCCCGGATAACTGGATACCACACTACATCCCGCCTCATACAACCCTCTTGCAAGAGCCTTGTTGCCTAACATTAACTGTTTCATACTTAAAAATCCTTTCTTCCGTAAAATACGCTTGTTTAATCATACCATCTTTTCCCATAGAAGTAAATGAGAAATTTTAGCAATTTAACGCGATAAAAGCACTTCTGCACAATGTCTCTTCTAACAGGAATCCCACAATCCAAAAAGAGGCGGAAATTCACCGGAATTTCCGCCTCTTTTGTTGGATATATGCCATGCATTATTATTTATTTCTTATACATTCGGAATACATTTAAGCTGTGCATCAAGCTGTTCCACCACCTCTTCCGGGACATTTCCGAACTTCAGCATATCCCGCAGAACCATATTGTTCATCATCATATGCATCGCCTCCGGAGACATGCTCGAAGCCATATCCGCGTGCGCTTCTTTTTCGTCCGTCGTGGTTCCCTGCTGTTTTTGCTCCTCGTTCTGCCCCATCTGCGCCATCATTGCCCCAAGCATTGCACCTGCCTGCTCGTTCCGCATCAGATATCCCATCGTGCAGTCCACCGACAGATAATCATCACTGTTTCCGTTTGCATATTTTCCGATTGCCGGTTTCGTCATTGCACAATTGCCAAACGTGCCGAACATATCCTTCAGCCATTCGATACTGTCTGACACCCAGTGCGGCGCACGGTTGCAGATGTGCGTCCCCGGTGTCAGGACGCTGTCATCCGCCGTAGAAAAACCGTGTGGTCCATATGCATATATGTGGCTTTCAAACGAAATATTATTCGCTGCCAGCGCCGTCACGAACTGCAGGGAATTCTCGACCGGCACAGTGGTATCCGTTCTTGTGGCAAATACAAAACAAGGACAGGTATGTTTATCCACCGCGCTTACAGTATCCGGTGCCGTTTTCTCCCAGATGTGGGCGTTTTCTTCATTGATTACCGGATATCCCAAGATTGCTGCATTGGGGCGGTTTACCGACATAGTAGCCGCACTTGCAGCCAGATGTCCGCCCGCGGAAAATCCAATCACTGCAATTTTATCTGCATAAATGTTCCATTCTTCCGCATTTGCACGAATCAATGCCATCGCCTGATCATAGTCATTGAGCGGGTTCGGCCAGACTGCATTTGCCCCCAGCGAATACCTCAGTATGAATACATGATATCCTGCTTTTAAATAGGGCATCGCCACAGGCTCTGCCTCCCGGTCAGAGCACATATGATAACCGCCGCCGGGCAGGATCAAAATCGCCGGGCGTTTGGGAATATTGCCAAACTCTCCTCCGGTCGGCAAAAGATACATCGTCAGGCTGACATTTCGCTCCTCATTTAACATCATCACTTCTTTTTTCATCATTTTCTTCTCCTTCTTTCTCGACAAACAAGCTTTCCTCAATCTTCTTTCTTATAATTACTCATGACTAAACCGTTACCACAAATTCAAACGGAATTGCCGGAATATCCGCCTCGTTATATAAATTCACCAAATACCAGCTCGTTCTGGCAAATGCCACCTTCACCGGTTTGTCTGTGTCCTCATTCAGCGTAATCACCAGATGATTTCCTTCTGTCTCTGCCGTAAATGCCAGTTCTTCCTCTGATTTGTCAAATGCCGTTTTCACGTCCTGTGCCAAGACTTTCAGTGCCGACAGACTATCTCCTTTTATATGTAACCCTTTGCCTGCATTGACAAATGTGACTGTAATCCGTTTTCCATCCCGCACAGCTTCCTTCGCAACAGGTGCATCACAGAGAATGTCCTCTCCGTATACATAATGGCGAGCCAACAATGCCAACCGCTCCCCCACGGTCTTTTTGTCCTTCGGATGGATATCCTTTTCTTCTCCCACATCGGCGATGGAGCACAAATGAGCACCTTCCACCGTATCCGCTACTTTCTGCTGACACTCGCGGATGACCGGATACTCGTTCTTGCGATTATTCCACAGCCACCACTCGAATCCCGGGAGCTGTACGAACAAGAACGGAAGATTCTCCTGCCACAGCGCTCTCCAGTCCCCAATCAGTCCCGTCAGCATATCCTTATATAGCACATTCATCCCCGGCACATCATCGTCACTCTCGCCCTGATACCAAAGGAATCCGCGAATTGCATATGGTGCAACAGTCTTTAGCATATGCTCATATAGGCATCCCGGAATCGACTGCGGCTGCATCATTCCCGCCATCAATTCTTCATAATTCTCCGGCAGGTTTGACATCATCTTCATGAGTTCTTCCTGGCTCGGTGTCCTCGGCAAAACCATCTCCGTAAATGGATCAAAAAGATTGCCCCGATTATTCATCGGATTATGATGCTGCTCTGCCCAATATGCATCCATATCCCGCCCTGCACATTTCTGCTCATACAGACGCATCCATGGTGCTCCGACGCGCTCAACCGTCTGCGGATTCATCCACACACTGGCAGTCGTACCACCCCAGTTACATCCAACAATTCCTACCGGAACATCCAGTACACACTCCAACTCTCTCTGAAAATAATATCCGACCGCACTGAAATAGTCCAAATCCGCTTTTGTCGCCTTGCGCCAGGTACGCATCTGGCTGTAATCAAACTCCTCCAGCTGTCCGTCATAGCAGATCTCCGGCACATCAAAAAAACGGATTCTTGGATTCTCACAATGCTCCAGAGCCTCCTGCTTGTGCTTTTCATAACGCATCTGGAACTCCATATTGGACTGTCCGCCCGCCAGCCACACCTCTCCGACCGCCACATCTTCAAGGCGTACTCTCTCTTTCTCAGTATAAATATTCATCGTCTCGGATTCTGAAACATTCAACGGTGCAAGCGTCACGCTCCACAAACCGTTTTCGTCCGCCGTTGTGTCTGCACTCCTGCCCTGAATTTCCACCGTCACCTGCTCTCCGGGTTTCGCCGTTCCCCATACGGTAAGCGGTTTCTCGCGCTGAAGAATCATTCCACTTTGAAATATCGCTGCTGTCTGTAGCATAGTTCCTCCTTTCGTGCAACATCTCATTATCGCACCATTAATTGTATTAACACTATATTAATCCAAAATAATAGAATACGCAACCGATTTTTCTTATTCATTAATTTTTTGTTGGCAAATCTGATATTTCATATACAATTTGTGACGGTACTCCTGATTGCTGACCGCTCTTTGCAAGCCTGCCGCATTCCCTTCATCCAGCAGAATTTGCATAAGCCGTGCAAATTGGTCTTCTCCTTCTCTTCTTCCTTCTCTTCTTCCATCCGCTATCATTTCTGTGATTGCTCTGCACATATTAATACTCCCGCCTTTCCCATTCTGATATTTTTCTTTCACCACTTTTAATTCTCCGGCCCTTGACATACAGCTTATCATATCAAACGCCTGCTCATCTAAATCTGAAAAAACATCCTCGTGTTCTTCCACATACTCTGCAAGTTTCTCTTTGTCTTCTGCATGTTTCAGGAAACCGAATACGAACTGTAGATCTGTTTGAAACTTCTCCGGATTCGGAAATGTCCGTACCTCCAATAGCTCCATCGGGTAATCCGCAATCTTCTTTTTCAAATTATCCGGAATCCCCGACAGATCCATCATGTCTTTTAATCTTCTGGGACCGTCCCACGGCTCAAAACCGAAATATAAAACAAGTGTCAATGTCGGAATCAACTTATCATCTCTTGCAAATCCGGATAGGAACTCCGCCCCTTCCAAATCTTTTTTCTTCCGATGTTTTTGCCTCTTTTTTCTCCATTGACGGCGGTAAATCGCAGCATCCGCATCCATCACCCGCACCGGCATTGCATAGTGAATATCGCTCTGGGTTTCCAAAGAAATAAGTACGACCCTTATACCCAGGCCAATCTCACACCTCACGTCACGGATCACATATCCACTCCCTGACTGCGTATTGTCACTGTGCGACTTCATGACAACCCGATTCAACTCCCGCACGCTTTCTGGCTTGACCACCTGCTCCCCACTGAACACATAGCCGTTTACCAAATCCGCAAACCGCTCCGGCTCTTCGAAATACTCCACAGATATTACGTCTTTTTCCTGCATGTTTCCTCCTTTTCCGAGAGGATTTCTCTATACGATAGCTACATATAGGAAATAGAAATTCCTGCCACAAACCACTGTATCCGATCCACCTGCCGGGAACCCTTGTCTCGATACTCGCTTGCGAATCTTGATGCGGAATTCGGATCTGCAAAGCAGACATCATTCTAATCCTTATCCCGGAAACCCTCTCTGCTATTATGTTCGTTGAATGTAAGCATTGAAATTTCCAAGACTGCAAATATCGCAAATACATGTTAGAATGGCTTAATACCTTCAAGATATTCAGAAAAATAATGCTTACCTAGAATATAACATTCCCGGTAAGCATTGTAAAGTCTATATTTCCGGATTTTTATTTATCGTTAAATAAAAAAGTAAATTCCACCTTTGGCTGAATTTAGTCTTACACTCT
>CALZPS010000163.1 GCA_945827765.1 uncultured Lachnospiraceae bacterium
TCCGGGAATAATCTCGGACGTGCCGTGGCAAATGCACATTCCTTGATTAAGATCATTCCTGTGGTGGTTTTGTTCCCATTCATGGGATGGATAGTGAAACTGACATATTTGATCATACCCGGGGAAGACGTAAAACCGGAAGATGCATTCGAACTGAAGTATATCGGAAAGGGAACGATGACAACCGCCACGACGGCAGTCATAGATGCAATTCACGAACTTCAGCATATGGGTGAGGTGGCGATGAATAACCTCAGACTTAGTATTGAAGCGCTTGCGGAGAAGGATGAGAACAAAATCGAGGAAGTATATCGACAGGAAGCCTATATTGATTATATGAATAAAGAAATCACGAATTATCTGGTGAAGGCAAATGAAATGGATCTGCCCAGCGCAGACACCAAGATTCTGAGCGGCTTGTTCCACGTGGTGAATGATATCGAGCGAATCGGTGATCATGCAGAAAATTTTGCGGATTCGGCCAAAGAACGGATAGAGAAAAATATTGATTTCAGTGATAAGGCAGTGAAACAACTGCAGGAGATGACCGATATGGTACTGCAGGAATTGGAATATGCGCTGGATATGTTTTCTAAACGGAGTCCGGAACATATGAGAGAAATTGTGGAACTGGAAAATGAGGTGGATGCATTTGAAAAAAAACTGCAGCGTTCTCATGTGAAAAGACTTTCAAAAGAAAAATGTACCCCGGAAGCAGGAATGCTGTATTCAGATGCGATTTCCGGGCTGGAGCGTGCGGCAGACCACGCGACCAACATCGCGTTTGCCATACTGGAGCCGGAGAGCGTAGATGAGATAGAAGACGAAGAAATCTGATTTTTGTACTTTACAAAGAGACAGATGCGTGGTATACTTTTCAAGGTTCCAGCCGACATTCAGTGATTGGAGGACTCCACCGTTGCTTGATGTCTGGCGGTTTAAGAAAAAGATATATAGGAGGATTTGAACAATGATTTCAAAAGAAAAGAAACAGGCAATTATCGCAGAGTATGGAAGAAGTGAAGGAGACACCGGTTCACCGGAAGTACAGGTGGCAATCCTGACAGCCAGAATCAATGAACTGACCGAGCACTTCAAGGCAAACCCGAAGGATCATCATTCCAGAAGAGGTCTTCTGAAAATGGTTGGTCAGAGACGTGGTCTGCTGGCATATTTGAAGAAGGTTGATATCGAGAGATATCGTACTCTGATTGAGAAACTTGGATTGAGAAAGTAATCCGGGGTATCACAGAAAAATGGCAGAGCCGTATGCAAAAAAAGCAGCGGCTCTCTTTTTTTACAACAGTTCAGCCATGCGGTGAACGTGGGGTGAACGCTGGGGTGAACTGTTGTAACTTTTTTATTGCACTCTATTTCTGCTCGTGTTATAATAATAAAGATTGTGGGCTGGGACAAGATGCCGAGACCACTGAAAAGTATATTGCGGCATTGACTTGGCGTGAAACAGTATGTTTTTCAGTAGTTTCGGACATTCCCGCTCTCAGAGAATTTAACAGAGTGTCCCGCCGATGGGACAAAGAAGGAGAAAAACATGTTTAAACAGTATGAAATGGAACTCGCAGGCAGAACCCTGCGGGTGGACGTAGACCGTGTTGCCAAGCAGGCAAACGGCGCGGTGCTGATGCATTACGGTGATACGACCGTGCTTTGTACGGCAACTGCATCCGAGAAACCGAGAGATGGGATTGATTTCTTCCCACTCAGTGTGGAATATAACGAAAGATTATATTCCGTGGGAAAGATTCCGGGAGGATTCAACAAGAGAGAAGGAAAAGCATCAGAAAATGCAATTCTCACCGACCGCGTGATTGACCGCCCGATGCGCCCATTGTTTCCGAAGGATTATCGTAACGATGTGACGCTGGAAAATCTGGTTATGTCCGTAGATCAGGACTGCAGCCCGGAATTGACTGCCATGCTGGGAGCGGCAATCGCAGTATGTATTTCCGACATCCCGTTTGACGGACCGATTTCCACTACTCAGGTAGGTCTGGTGGACGGAGAGTTTGTATTCAATCCGACTGCTGACCAGAAGGCAGTGTCTGATTTGGCTCTGACCGTGGCATCCACGAGAGAGAAAGTCATCATGATCGAGGCAGGTGCGAATGAAATTCCTGAGGATCGCATGATTGAGGCGATTTATGCGGCACATGAGATAAACCAGACGGTCATCGAATTTGTGGATAAAATTGTGGCAGAGTGCGGCAAGCCAAAGCATGAGTATGCAAGTTTCGCGATTCCGGAAGAACTGTTTACTGCTATCAAGGAGATTGTTCCTCCGACAGAAATGGAAGAGGCAGTATTTACGGATGACAAACAGACCAGAGAAGAGAATATCCGTCAGATTACAGCCAGACTGGAAGAGGCGTTTGCTGACAAGGAAGAGTGGCTGGCAATCCTTGGCGAAGCAGTATATCAGTATCAGAAGAAGACAGTCAGAAAAATGATTCTTAAGGATCACAAGCGCCCGGACGGACGTGCCATCGACCAGATTCGTCCTCTGTCTGCAGAGATTGATTTGATTCCGAGAGTACATGGTTCTGCCATGTTTACCCGCGGACAGACACAGATTTGTACAGTGACTACTCTGG
Organism: uncultured Lachnospiraceae bacterium; assembly: GCA_945827765.1. GTDB lineage: Bacteria > Bacillota > Clostridia > Lachnospirales > Lachnospiraceae > Schaedlerella. The sequence continues at coordinate 2,613 of CALZPS010000163.1, forward strand.
CACCCCTCTCCGAGGCACAGAGACTGGATGGACTTGATGAGGCAGAGACCTCTAAGAGATATATGCATCATTACAATTTCCCGTCTTACTCAGTCGGTGAGACCAGACCGTCGAGAGGTCCGGGAAGACGTGAGATCGGACATGGTGCGCTGGCAGAGAGAGCATTGGTTCCGGTATTACCAAGCGAGGAAGAATTCCCATATGCAATCCGTACGGTTTCCGAGACTTTTGAGTCTAATGGTTCTACTTCTCAGGCAAGTATCTGTGCGTCCAGCATGTCTCTGATGAGCGCGGGCGTGCCGATTAAATCAGCTGTTGCAGGTATTTCTGCCGGTTTGGTGACAGGTGAGACGGATGATGATTATCTGGTTCTGACTGATATTCAGGGACTGGAAGATTTCTTCGGCGATATGGACTTTAAGGTGGCAGGTACACACAAAGGTATCACGGCAATTCAGATGGATATCAAGATTCACGGTCTGACCAGACCGATTATTGAAGAGGCGATTGCCGCAACCAAGAAAGCAAGAACCTATATTCTTGATGAGGTTATGAGTAAGGCGATTTCCGAGCCAAGACCGGAAGTAGGTCCTTATGCACCGAAGATTATGCAGATGCAGATTGACCCGCAAAAAATCGGTGATGTGGTTGGTCAGCGCGGAAAGACGATCAATGCTATCATCGATCAGACCGGTGTAAAGATTGATATCAATGACGATGGTTTTGTTTCCATCTGCGGCACGGACAAGGAGAAGATGGAGGAAGCTGCAAAGCTGATTGCCATTATTGTGACAGAGTTTGAGGCAGGACAGGTATTTGAAGGAAAAGTTGTCAGCATCAAGGAGTTCGGTGCTTTTGTAGAGTTTGCACCGGGCAAAGAAGGCATGGTGCATATTTCCAAGATTTCCAGGAAGAGAATCGACAAAGTAGAGGATGTCTTAAATATTGGCGATAAAGTGAAGGTGGTCTGCATGGGCAAAGATAAAATGGGCAGATTCAGCTTCAGCATGAGAGATGTAGCAGAGTAAATCACGGCGGTGAGAAAAGCCCCGGAAGAATTGGCAAGAGTAAATCAATTGCTGATTCCTCCGGGGTATTTTTTTAGTCATAATTTTCTTATCCTCTCATATATTGTTTAAAGAGGTGGACAAGATGAAAGAAAACAGAAAAAAGCAACAAATTTTAAACATCCTTGCGGAAACAATCAGAGAACGTCTTATCAAAGAAAATCTGGATTTTGCGGAATTGCAGGAAATCCGGCTGCGGATTGATAAGCCATTGATAATTGTATACCGCAATCAGGAAAAAGTATTGCCGATGGACAGCTCGGAGAAATACTATGTGACGAAAGAAGACGTGAGGGAGACAATGGACTATATCAGCCATTATTCTCTTTATGCATACGAAAAAGAACTCAAACAGGGATTTCTCACAATAGAGGGCGGACACCGCGTCGGCGTGATGGGCAAAGTGGTTCTGGAGGGGACAACAGTAAAAAATATCCAATATATATCTTCCGTAAACATCCGGATCGCACATGAAAAAATCGGCTGCGCAGACCGAGTGATGAAACACATTACAAAAGACCGAGAAGTCTGCCACACCCTGATTATCTCACCACCAAGGGGCGGAAAGACGACATTGCTCAGGGATATCATCCGGCAGATTTCCGACGGAAATGATTTTGTCAAGGGTGTCACAGTCGGCGTTGTGGACGAGCGTTCAGAAATTGGTGGCTGTTATCAGGGAATTGCCCAGAATCAATTGGGAATGCGCACAGACATTCTGGACTGCTGTCCAAAGGCAGAGGGAATGCTTATGTTGATTCCCTCGATGTCACCGCAGCTTCTGGCAATCGACTAAATCGGAAGTGCGGTGGAGATTCAGGACCTGGAATATGCCA
>CALZPS010000164.1 GCA_945827765.1 uncultured Lachnospiraceae bacterium
AACTGATTTTTAGGTTAGGAATTACAGCCAATATTGTGATTCTCCGTTTTTTGATTGTAACATTTATAATCGGGTGCTTATAAAGATAAGTTCCCGGGAAAAGGGAGAAAAAACGTATGGAACAGATACAGGAGCGGCATATGCTCTGTCTTGAGCGTATGAAAGCAATGTTAGTAGAAGAGACGGTACAGGAGCCATTCCGGGATTTTTATCGGCAGATGGCATTGTTTTTGCTGGAAACCGAGGCGGTGCGCAGAAAAATTGCGGATGGAACATGGCAGGAACTGGATGTGGAAGAAATGCAGGTCATTAACCGGCGCCTGTATGAAGATATTCTGCCCGGGCATTATGAGACAAGCTATGCAAATCCCACATATGCACAGGCTGTATTGGGAACAGAATACGGACAGATATTGAGCGTGCTGTATGCAGAGCTTCGCTGTGCGATACCGTATGCATTTGAAAACCGCATCGAATATCTGACGATTTTAGGAGAACTTTTGATTGAAACTTATAATTGTTTTGAAGAGCAGATGCCGGAGTATAAAGCACTGAAAGAGATTCTGTATTGGTACGCAAGTGATTATTGCGACGTGTTTTTGTCCGCGCGTATTGAAGAGCAGATAAAACCTGAAAACTGCGCGGCAGTACAGTGGCTTGCGGATGCAGATCTGACAGATGAGCGTTATATCTATCGGTTCGGAGAATATATCACGGAAAATGAAATCGGTACCTTCCGCCATTTGAATAGTCTTCCGGAAGAGACGATTCAGAAAATGGCAGATGTTTATACCGAAGGTTATCGTATCGGATTTATCAATACAGGCAAGGATTTGTCAAAGAAATCGGTGGTGGATATTCGTTATTGTTTGGGATTTGAGCGGGTGATTAGACGGGCAATTGAAAATTTCCGCAAAATGGGACTAAATCCGGTCATTTACCGTGCTGCATCCAGCGTGATTACCCGGAAAGAACAGATCAAGACAGGATATTTCGGTGCAATCGCCAATAAGCAGTACGATTATGACCATCGATCCGACCAGGCATTGTTTATGGACAAACGTTATATCGAACGTAAACTGGATGTATTGAAAACTATTTATGAGAAAAATAAAGACTGTGCCGCACAGTATGCAGGACCGGCTCTCATAGAAGCTTTCGGGCAGGCTCCGTTCTCTCCTCAGGTCAAAGAAGAGGCGTGCAGTTACAGCGATGCCCAGAATGCACTGGTTTTACATTATAATAATAAATCCGGGCAAATTACAAACCAGTATATCAAGGGGGAGGAACGAAGTTTCACGATTGTCGCCTATCCGGTACCCGAAATCGGAGAACAGTATAAAGAAATATTTGACGATGTCATCCGTATCAATACGTTGGATTCTAATTTGTATGGTCAGATTCAGCAGACCTTGATTGATGCACTTGATCAGGGCGAATATGTGCATATACTCGGAAAGGGAGAAAATCAGACTGATCTCAAAATCCGTCTTTACCGGCTCAAGGATCCACAGAAGGAGACAATCTTTGAAAACTGTGTGGCGGATGTCAATATTCCGGTGGGAGAAGTATTCACTTCCCCGGTACTGGAGGGGACGCAGGGAATACTGCATGTGAGCAAAGTGTATCTGAACGAACTGCAGTATCTGGATTTGAAAATCACCTTTGAGGATGGTATGATCGCGGACTATACGTGTGCAAACTTTGAAAAAGAAGAGGACAACCGCAAATATATCTATGACAATATATTGTATAATCATGAGACGCTGCCAATCGGGGAATTTGCTATCGGGACAAACACGACGGCATATGTTGTCGGCAGAAAATATAGCATCGAAGATAAAATGCCGATTCTGATTGCAGAGAAAACCGGACCGCATTTTGCAGTGGGTGATACCTGTTATAGCTGGGAGGAAGATATCAAGACTTATAATCCGAACGGGAAAGAAATTGTGGCACGGGATAATTCTGTGTCCATTCTGCGCAAAGAAGATGAATCAAAGGCATATTTCCAGTGTCACACAGATATTACCATACCTTATGAAGAGTTAGAAGAAATAAGTGTAGTGACAAAAGAAGGAAAAACGATTATACTATTGAAGAATGGAAGATTCGTGCTCCCGGGAACGGAAGTCCTTAACGAAGCATTTGATGATATTTTATAAAGGAAGGTGGAATTTTCGGATGGCAAAAGTAGGAATTGTAATGGGCAGTGATTCTGACCTGAAGGTTATGAGCAAGGCCGCAAAGATGTTGGAGAAACTTGGAATCGATTATGAGATGCACATCATCTCCGCACACCGTGAACCGGATGTGTTCTTTGAGTGGGCAAAGGCGGCAGAGGAAAAGGGAATCAAAGTGATTATCGCCGGCGCAGGCATGGCAGCCCATCTGCCGGGGATGTGTGCGGCATTATTCCCGATGCCGGTAGTCGGTGTACCGCTCTCAGGCAGCAAGCTGGATGGAATGGATGCGGTGTATTCTATCATGCAGATGCCGCCGGGAATTCCTGTTGCGACCGTGGCAATTGACGGCGGAATGAACGCGGCGATTCTGGCAGCCAGAATTCTTGCAGTTTCAGACGAAGAGCTGCTCGAACGTCTGAAAGCATATACGGTGGAGATGAAAGAGGCGGTTCAGGCAAAGGATGCGAGACTGCAGCAGACGGGTTACGAGGCGTATTAAAGGAAAAGGAGAGTACAAATGGGAATGGATTATAAGAATGCCGGCGTAGATATCGAGGCAGGTTACAAATCAGTGGAATTGATGAAGGAGCACGTAAAAAAGACGATGCGAGAGGAAGTGCTCGGAGGGCTGGGAGGTTTTTCGGGAGCATTTTCCCTGGATAAGATAAAGAAAATGGAAGATCCGGTGCTGCTTTCCGGTACCGACGGATGCGGAACGAAGGTGAAACTTGCATTCGTGATGGACAAGCATGATACGATTGGTATTGACGCAGTGGCAATGTGTGTCAATGATATTGCCTGTGCAGGAGGGGAACCATTGTTCTTCCTTGATTATATTGCATGTGGGAAAAACGAGCCGGAGAAAATCGCAACGATTGTGAAAGGTGTGGCAGAAGGATGTCTGCAGTCAGGAGCCGCATTAATCGGGGGCGAGACAGCGGAGCATCCGGGACTGATGCCGGAGGATGAGTATGATCTGGCAGGTTTTGCAGTAGGTGTGGTGGACCGCAAGGATTTGATTACGGGAGAGAATCTGAAAGACGGAGATGTGTTGATAGGTATGGCATCCTCCGGTGTACACAGCAATGGATTCTCTTTGGTGCGCAAGGTATTTGAGATTACCAGGGAATCTTTGAATACTTATTATGAAGAACTGGGAACAACGCTTGGTGAGGCACTGCTGGCTCCGACAAGGATTTATGTGAAAGCATTAAAGAGTATCAAAGAGGCCGGTGTGACGGTGAAAGCATGCAGTCATATCACAGGCGGTGGCTTTTATGAGAATATTCCGCGTATGCTCATAGATGGTGTACACGCGGTGGTGGAGAAGGACAGCTATCCGATTCCGCCAATCTTCAAGCTGATGGCGAAGAAAGGTGAGATTGCCGAACAGATGATGTACAATACCTTTAACATGGGTCTGGGCATGATCATCGCGGTGGATGCGGCAGATGTGGACAAGACGATGGAGGCAATCAAGGCAGCCGGAGATACACCTTATGTGGTAGGACACATTGAGGCGGGAGAAAAAGGAGTGACCTTATGCTGAGAGTAGTGGTAATGGTGTCCGGAGGCGGCACCAATCTGCAGGCCATCATAGACGGCGTGGAAAATGGTACAATCACCAACACGGAAATCGTCGGTGTCATCAGTAACAATAAAAACGCATATGCACTGGAACGTGCCGAAAAACATGGCATTCCGGGCGAATGTATTTCCCCGAAGGAGTTTGATTCACGCGCGGCATTCAATGAGACACTCCTGGCGAGAGTAAATCATTATCAGCCGGATTTAATTGTGCTGGCTGGCTTTCTGGTCGTGATTCCGGCGGAGATGATTCAAAGTTATCCGAACCGCATCATTAATATTCATCCGTCCCTGATTCCATCTTTCTGCGGAACCGGATATTATGGGTTGAAGGTGCATGAGGCGGCACTCGCTCGTGGCGTGAAAGTGGTCGGTGCGACGGTGCATTTTGTAGATGAGGGAACCGATACCGGTCCGATTATCCTGCAAAAAGCAGTCAGCGTGGAGCAGGGAGATACGCCGGAGGTTTTGCAGCGCAGAGTGATGGAACAGGCAGAGTGGGTGATCATGCCCAGGGCAATTGATTTGATTGCCAACGGAAAAGTGACCGTAGAGAACGGAAAGACCAGTATTAAGTACTCGGAGTGAGGAGGCAGCCATGAAGGTTTTAATCGTAGGCAGCGGCGGAAGAGAGCATGCAATTGCAATGAGTGCCGCGAAGAGCAGCAAAGTTGAGAAGATGTATTGCGCCTGTCTCTTATACACATCTCCGAGCCCACGAGACCGTACTAGATC
>CALZPS010000165.1 GCA_945827765.1 uncultured Lachnospiraceae bacterium
TTCGCCGTGACGGAGATATCCTGTTGTTGGGCGGCGGCAGTCACCGCACAGGAGAAAACAGCATCAATCAATATCAGTACCTGCAAAAATATGCCGACAAATACTGGCCGGAATGTAAAGTGACGGCAAAATGGTCTGCGCAGGATTGTATGACGCTGGATGGCATTCCATATGTCGGAAGATTTGGCTCGAAAACGAGTACATGGTATGTGGCGACCGGATATGGCAAGTGGGGAATGACTTCCTCTATGGCGGCGGCACTGTTGATTACGGATTTGTTGAATGGGCGGGAAAATGCATATGCGGATGTATATTCACCGCGACGAAAGACGATTGCTGCCTCGGCGAAAACATTTGTCACGGAAGGAAAATATGCCGCGGTCAATATCCTGAAAGAGAAGTGGGGACGCGCAGATACGCAAAGGGGGAAATCAGGACAGAGCAGTACTCAAAACGCAGGCGTTAAATATAAAGGCGCTCAAAATGAGGCGGTGCTGTTCCAGAATGAGGTAGAAAAAATGCGTCCGGAAGAAACTAAGGTTCTGGAATATAGAGGGGAAAAGGTGGGTGTATATAAAGACAAGGAAGGGGAGGTGTATATTGTATCAGTGAAGTGTCCGCATCTGGGATGCCTGCTGGCATGGAACGCCGACGAAAAGAGCTGGGACTGCCCCTGTCATGGCTCCCGTTTTGCCTATACGGGGGAACTGCTCGATGGTCCGGCGCAGACCGGGAATGCGTGTGCACTGACCGGGAAAAGCAAACAGCATCCCTGAGTTCGAAAACTTTATAAATAAGTCATAAGACATATTTGCTGAATCAGATAGAATCAGATAAAAAGGAACAAAATAAAATTCCGACTGCTATAGATAATATGAAACAAACAGAAGAAAAACTTAGACAATATCAGATTTTGCAACTATGCCTGATTATGTATTCGTTTTCCCGCGTTCCAGTCCGTGAACCCAGTCTGATTTCAAATAATAAATCAGAAATGTGGCAGAACTGAGCGTCCAGGTAATCGGGTAAGCCCAGAAAACCATGCGGATGTCCGGAATGAACCGGAGAATGACGGAAATATAGGTGACACGGATGATACACCAGCAGACCATCATCACAAACATAGGAACGGTAGATTTTCCTGCGCCGCGTAAGATTCCCGCCATACAGTGGGAAAAGGCGAGTAAACAATAAAATAAGGTAACGGTTCTCGCCTGCATTGTGCCGAAAGCGACCGCCTCCGCGTCCGCACCGAAAGCGGACAAAAGCTGCGGGGCAAATATGTAAATGCAGATGCCGATCAACTCCGCCATGGAAATGCTGCATATGACTCCGAAGGCGGAGCCTTTTTTTGCACGTTCGTATTCTTTGGCTCCCAGATTCTGGCTGATAAAGGTCGTCAGTGCCAGAGCAAAACAGGTGACGGGAAGAAAGCCGAAACCTTCGATTTTGGCATAAGATCCACAGCCGGCTACTGCAAGCGCACCGAAACGGTTAATGTTCGATTGTACAAATACATTTGCGATGGAAATGATGGAATTCTGCAGTCCCGCCGGGAGTCCGTTACTTACAATCTGCTTGAGAATGCCGGTATCCAGTCGGATTTCACGCGGGCAGAGACGGAAATCCCCGGAAGTTCTAAGCAGTTGTATGAGACATAAAACAGCACTCAGTGTCTGAGAGATAATGGTCGCCAGTGCGGCGGCGCCTACACCATAATGCAGTACGGCAATGAATAATAAATCCAGTACAATATTTGTAATGGAAGAAATAATGAGATACATCAGTGGGTGGCGGCTGTCACCGACTGCCTGTAATATTCCTACAAAAATGTTATACATGACGAAGGACATGGAGCCTGCAAAATAAATACGGAAATAAATGACGGAGTTGGGCAGGACTTCTGCGGGGGTTCCCATTAATACCAGAATCCGCGGAGCGGCAAAGATGCCGATAACAGTGAGCAGAACACCGCAGATGAGTCCGAAAGCAACAGCCGTGTGAATGGCTTTGCGCATATTTTCTATGTTGCGCGCACCAAAAAAGCGGGAGATGACGACTCCGCCTCCGATAGACAGCCCGTTGAAAAAACCAATCATCAGAAAAATCAGGTTTCCGGACGAGCTGACGGCAGCAAGAGCCGCGTTTCCCAGAAAATTTCCCACAATCAGGGAGTCCGCCGTGTTATACAATTGTTGAAACAGATTACCCCAGAAGAGCGGAATCGCAAACAGAATGATGCGTTTCCAGATAGGGCCTTCTGTCATTAATGTCGCGGAAGAAGTTTTTTTCATAACGCATTTCCTCATTTCTAAACAGAAAAATATTTTATCCTTTTCTTCAAAAATCTCGCCGACAGCAGAGAGACGAACAGTTCAGTCACCGGAATTGTCATCCAGATACCGTTTAAGTCAAACCATGCCGCCAGCAAAAACGCAGTTGGGATGACCACTACAATACCACGTGCGACAGAAAGTACAAAAGCCTGTTTCGGAGAGGCAACAGAGCTTAAAAATGTTGCAGTGATGATGTTTATGCCGATAAAAGGCAGCGCAGTAAAATACAGACGCATACCATTTTCGGCAATGATTTGTAATGTCGGATTTTTCTCTTTATTAAAAAGGGCAACAATCGGCTCATTTGCAAAATACATCAATCCATATGAAAGCAGCGCCAGCACCAGAGTCAGGACGAGTGCATAGCATAGTACTTGTTTGACAGCCGGGTAATTTCTGCGTCCGAAATTCTGGCTGATTAACGGTTGGATGCCCTGAGAGATACCGTTAAATATAGCGGTCAGTACCAACGCAATATTGGCAACAACACCGTAGGCTGCCACGCCGATATTGCCGCTGATACGCAAGATAAGCAGATTAAATACCAGCATCACGATACCTGAAGAAACCTCCACGATCAGGGAGGAAGAGCCCAATGCACTGATGTCTGCGAGACATTTCACGGAGGGGCGCACAAGATGAAACCGGAACTTGTTTTTTTTATGGATAAAATGTCCGGACAACACTACCATGCTGACAAGCGGAGAGGCAGCAGTAGCCAGAGCAGCCCCCTGCATCCCCATGTCAAAAACAAAAATCAATACATAGTCCATGATGACATTGAAAAGACTTCCGGCCAGCATTCCCGCCATCGAACGTTGCGGAGCACTATCGTTGCGGACAAAGCAGATTAACAGATTATTGCACATAAAAAAGGGGGTGAAAATCAGCAAAATCCGCAAATATCCGACAGTTAATTGCAGAGTGTCAGCGTTTGCGCCGAGCAGGAGGGACAGCGGTTTCACTGCCGTGATGCCGAGTGAGACAAATACAGCTGCACAGAGCAACATATAATAGACAGACTGAGAAAAAATATTCCGGCGCAGTGTCTCGTTGCCTGTACCCAGAGCGAGCGAGTAGCGGGTAGCTCCGCCCATCCCTATCATGAGGCCAATTCCGTGAAACAAATTGTAGACCGGGATTACCAGATTTAATGCGGTCAGACCATCTGCTCCGATACCCTGTGCGATAAAGAAGGTGTCTGCAAGAATATAGAAGGAAATACCCAGCATTCCTACGATATTCATGGATACATATCGGCAAAATGTTTTTGTAATTTCTTTCATAAAGCTCTCGTTCTCCTAAAATTCTGTGAATGCTGCATACAGTTGTTGCACTTTCCGGTCAACTTTCGCAAGCGCAACAAGCGTCCATTGGATGTTTCACCGCGTGTCGGACAACCAAAAAACACCCGTTTTCTGCTCTTAACCGGAGTAGTGAGCAGAAAACGAATGCTAACATTTAAGTCTGCGAGTAGTTTACCATATTCAAACGTGGAAATCAATGCTTTATTTCTGTTTTGCATGATTTTCGGTTTGCCTATCCTGATTTTTATTTATACAATTCTTTGTACATACGTTCTTTTGCTTCGCCTTTGATCGGATAGAATTTCAAAATCACAGATGCGATGATATTCATAATTGCAGGTGCAACAGAAAGCACTACCACGAACCAGATAATCATGGAAGGGATTGCTGAAAGATCACCTATGTAAGTATCTGTCACCGAATCCACTTTATAACCGATGGCAATCAGTATGACACCGACCAATGCAGAGGAAAGAGCTCCCTGAGCTTTACTTAAGAAATTGCTGACAGCCTGACACAGACCACTGACTTCTTTTCCGGTCTTCCACATACCATAATCCATTACCTCAGAATCGATGACTCCACCCGGAACAAATCCCAGTCCCATGGTAAACATAACGATGAAAAGCAGGATGAAAAATACCGTAGGTGTCAATAATCCCAATAAGTGGCATATAAACATAATGATTTCTGCTGCTGCACAGGACAACATGGAAAAGATGGAGAAATTCACTGGTTCCTTAAAGAATTTTTTCATTATCCACGGAGAAACTACTGCTGACAGCATAAATGGCAGCATCTGCATCGCTCCCATAATCCTGTCTCTTATACACATCTGACGCTGCCGACGATACTCCTTGTGTA
>CALZPS010000166.1 GCA_945827765.1 uncultured Lachnospiraceae bacterium
ATACATGACTTTTTGACCCTGACATCATTTTATTGTAAATACAGCAGAAAGAAATGTCAATGTCTTGTTCCGATAGTATAAACTGACAATTTGAAAAATAAATAAAATAATTCAAAAAATATATTGACAATTCAAAAGAAATTTGTTAATATAAATTCAACAAATAAAACTGAACGAACAATTCGGGAGAAAAGATTGTTTCGGTTAGAATTCAGGAAAAGGAGGTACGGACCACCGAAAACGTAAATATGAAAAGGGTAATTTAAGAAAAGAGAGGTAAGGGCCCATGGACATGGAACTTATAAGTGAATAGAGGTGGATGTAAATTGAACGATCGATTTACATCCACTTCTTTATGTTGCCAGATTCCAAAAAACGATGTATAATCAAAGAGTAATGCCGATAATACAAAATATGAATTGACTGCTTGCAGGGCAGTTGGCAGTACAACAAGAGAAAGGGGTTTGGCAATGAAAATTGATATGCATTGTCATGTGAAGGAGGGCTCTCTTGACAGTAAGGTAGGCGTGGAAGAGTATATCAGGATTCTCAAACGTAAAGGCTTTCAGGGGATGGTCATCACCGATCATAATACTTACAATGGATACCGCCATTGGAAACGTCATATCAAAGGAAAGAAACATACGGATTTCGTGGTATTGAAAGGGATTGAATACGATACCAGGGATGCAGGGCATATACTGGTGATTATGCCGGAAGGTGTCAAGATTCGATTGCTTGAGCTGAGGGGAATGTCGGCGGCGACATTGATAAATCTGGTACATCGAAACGGCGGCGTGCTGGGACCTGCACATCCATGCGGGGAGAAGTATCTAAGCTTTACCAATACGAAATGTTATTATAAAACGCCGGAGTTGATGAAACGATTTGACTTCATGGAGGGATATAACTGCTGCGAATCGGCGGAGTCCAATGCCGGGGCGGCGCGTCTGGCAAAACGTTACAAAAAAGTGATGACAGGAGGCAGCGATGCCCATAGACCGGACTGCGTCGGGCGTGCCTATACGATTTTGCCGGAGCCGGTCACCTGCGAGACGGAGCTGATTTCGCTGATTCACCAACAGAAAGAATTCGAAGTTGGCGGAACATTTTATAATAAGACAACGAGAGAAAAACTGGGAAAGATTAATAAGCTGTATGCATATTCATTCTGGTGCTATAATAAAGGCGGACAGCTTGCAAGGTCATGGGGACGCAGAACAAAGACAAAAACGGAGAATCCCATTGACCCCATCGACCCGGTGGAGTTGTATTATACCGGAAAAATAAAGATGTGACGAGAGGAGTTTTATTAGATTATGAGAAAGAGTGGGGTTTTATTACCGATATTTTCACTTCCGTCCAACTACGGAATCGGATGTTTTTCAAAAGAGGCCTATGAGTTTGTGGATCAGTTAAAAAGAGCCGGGCAGACCCGGTGGCAGATTCTGCCGATGGGACCGACAGGATATGGGGATTCACCGTATCAGTCTTTTTCAACATTTGCCGGAAATCCATATTTTATTGATTTGGAAACATTGGTGCAGGATGGATTGCTGAGTGTAAGAGAGTGCAAGGACTACCAGTACGGCGACTGCGAGGACAGGATTGATTACGAAAAACTGTATTTCAACCGCTTTAAAGTGCTCAAGATTGCATATGAGCGCTTTCAGCCGAATCAGGATTACTGGGAATTTCTGGATAAAAACAAAGGCTGGCTGGAAGAATATTGTCTGTATATGGCAATCAAAGACCATCAGCAGGGCAAAAGCTGGCTGGAGTGGCCAAAAGAATATCGTGACCGCGAACCGCAGGCTTTGGAACGTGCGAAGAACGAACTGGCTTGGGATATCAATTTTTACCGGTTCCAGCAGTATGAGTTTGCAAAACAATGGAGATATCTGCATGAGTATGCCAACCGGCAGGGAATCGAGATTATCGGAGATATTCCGATTTACGTGGCATTGGACAGTGCGGATACGTGGGCAAATCCAAAGCTTTTCCAGATGAATGAGGAAAATATTCCCACAGCAGTGGCGGGCTGCCCGCCGGATGCCTTTTCCGCAGAAGGACAGTTGTGGGGAAATCCGCTGTATAATTGGGAATATCATAAAGCCACTGATTATGAGTGGTGGATGAGACGAATTGCATATTGTTTTGAGTGGTATGATATTGTAAGGATTGATCATTTCCGCGGATTTGAGTCATTTTATGCGATTCCATATGGTGCTGAGAATGCAGTAAATGGCTGTTGGATGCCGGGACCGGGGATGGATTTGTTCCGGAAGTTGGAGGAAAAGCTTGGTAAGAAGGCAATTATTGCCGAGGATTTGGGCTTTTTGACGGAGGAAGTACATCGATTGTTGCACGAAAGTGGTTTCCCGGGCATGAAAGTCATTCAATTTGCATTTGATTCCAGAGAATCTGCAAATTATCTGCCGCATACCTACACACCGAACTGTGTCGTATATACAGGAACACACGACAACACGACAACTCGTGACTGGTATCATACGGCGAGTCGGGAATGCCGCAAGTTTGCCAAAGAGTATATGCGCAAAAATGCATTGGATGAGGATTCACTGGCATGGGATTTCGCAGCATTGGCGATGAGCAGTGTGGCTGATTTGTGTATCATTCCGATTCAGGATTATTTGAATATCGACGGTCAGGGCCGCATCAATCATCCTTCCACTCTGGGGGGCAACTGGAGCTGGCGGCTGAAAAAATGGCAGGTGACTGATGAGGTGCTGGACGAGATGTATCAGATGACCAAATTGTACGGACGGTTATAGAAAGGAAAAATATGCATAGAACAAAGAATCTCGCTTGCGGGATTCTTCGCCTGCGGCGGGTCGTTTTCGCGACATAGTTCCTTTCCGCCGCAGTGCGATTCTTCGGAGTTTTTTTATCTGCTTTGGGTTCGTTTTTTTATTTCGTTTTTAAGCTCTGTTTTTATCGTCTGTAATTGTTCTTTGTAGTTCTTGGATTCCAACTGTGGGAATGCTTTCATCAAACGTCTGCTGACCGGATTTGATGAAATCCGCAATGTTCGGTAGCGAGTTGTTAAATCAAGAATATGTTCACGCAGTTCATCGGAAATTTCCGACAAGTACTGCACGGATGACTCACGCGTAGGAAGGGCGCCTTCCAGTTTTTGTCTGGCATCTTCCAGTTTCTGCTTTGAGTCCTCCATTTTCTCCTGGATGTCCTCCATTTTCTCCTGGATGTCTTCCACCTTCACCTGAATGTTTTCCTGAATACTTTCCTGATACTCCATTGCCTGAATTGTGCGTTCATAGATATCCTCGCCGATATGGTCGGAAATCTTGTGCAGTTCGGCAGCAATCTTTTCCATGCTTTCCAGTTGGCGGTTGAATTTGAAAATTGCCGTAGTGGTTACATACAAGTCTATCAGCAGGATCATTCCCAGTATGGCGATAAAACTCCAACCAAGCCATACGGGGAGGAAACTTGTTAGTTTTGTGATTGGCGGATGGATAAAATATACAATCAGCACGCAGGCGATTCCCCACAGGACGGAGAACAGCAGGCAGACATATCCGCCGATATTGAGCGGCATATTGGAATAGTCCCACCATTTATGATGGAAAATCACATCCATCCCCCAGCCTGTAATCCCTTCCAGTAAAGTGACCAATATCACGGAAGCAAGATACAGCAGGATGAAGTTAGACTTGAACGGAGTCAGAAAGGCAATCACTATCGAAACTCCAATGCCGTAAATCGGACAGATGGGACCGTTTAAAAAACCTCTGTTCACAAATTTTCCGGTTTTGCAGGCGGCAAAAGCAACTTCGGCACACCAGCCTGAAAATCCATAAAAGAAAAAATAAAGAAAAAAATCATATAATTCCATCAAAAGCCTCCCCCTAAATCATAATGATGTGAAATAGCATATGCTGTTTTCGGAGAAAAGTCAATATACAATATATATGAAGTGTTGACGAGAAGAGAAAATGTTTATATAATTCTTAAGATGACGGGAGCGCAAAGGTGCGCTGTCAGTTGAAGACAACTTAAATATGACAACAAAGAACATGATTTCAGGGAGTAACTGCTATGACATTAAAAGAAGGAAAAAATCAGGGAATTTATGAAGTGGTGGATATTCGTGTAGAACTCAATCTGGAGCGGAGACTGGAGGCTTTGGGTTTGACAATGGGAACACAGATTGTAGTCCTGAATAATGATAAAAAGGGTGCGATGACCGTGAAATTCCGCGGGACGAGATTTGCCATAGGCAGACATATCGCAGAGAGCATCATCGTGAAGGAGGTGGCAGCATGAGTAATTCAATCATCCGTGTCGGGTTCATTGGTAATCCGAATTGTGGAAAGACAACGCTTTTCAATGCTTACACCGGTGCCAATCTGAAGGTGGCGAATTGGCCGGGAGTGACTGTCGAGAAGAAGGAAGGGCGCACAGAATACAAACTGTCTCTTATACACATCTCCGAGCCCACGAGACCGTACTAGATC
>CALZPS010000167.1 GCA_945827765.1 uncultured Lachnospiraceae bacterium
AATTTATAAAATGCTATTAATAATTAAGGTGATATTATTAATAAACGGGTGGGGACTTGACCAATATCTGTTTTAAAGTTAAAATGAAAAACAAGAGCGGTGAAGGACCGCAAATCAAAGAAAGTGGAGGAACAAATCATGAAATTTTTTATTGACACAGCAAAAGTGGAAGACATTAAAAAAGCAAACGATATGGGTGTTATCTGCGGAGTGACTACCAACCCGTCCCTGATTGCCAAAGAAGGACGTGTGTTTGAAGAGGTCATCGCAGAAATCGCCTCCATCGTTGACGGACCAATCAGCGGAGAAGTTAAGGCTACAACCGTTGATGCTGAGGGCATGATTGCAGAGGGACGTGAGATTGCAAAGATTCACCCGAATATGGTAGTAAAAATCCCGATGACAGTAGAAGGGTTGAAGGCATGTAAAGTGCTTACCGCTGAGGGAATCAAGACAAACGTTACTTTGATTTTCACTGTAAATCAGGCACTTCTGGCAGCAAGAGCAGGTGCTACTTATGTTTCTCCGTTCCTTGGCAGACTGGACGACATTTCCGTACGCGGAACAGATTTGATTGCAGAGATTGCACAGGCATTTGATGTCGCAGGTATTGAGACTGAGATTATTGCAGCAAGTGTGCGCAACCCGATGCATGTGACTGACTGTGCTCTGGCAGGTGCTGATATTGCAACTGTACCGTATGCCGTAATCGAACAGATGACACATCATCCGCTGACTGATGCAGGTATCGCAAAATTCCAGGCAGATTACAAAGCAGTTTTCGGAGAGTAAAAAGGAGAAAGACCATGAATAAATTAGAATTGCAGAAAACTGCAAATGAGGTCCGCAAAGGCATCGTGACATCCGTTCACAGTGCAAAGGCCGGCCATCCGGGCGGCTCTCTGTCTGCAGCTGATATCTTTACCTATTTATATTTTGAAGAAATGAATATCGACCCGGCAGAGCCGAAAAAGGCAGACCGCGACCGTTTCGTATTGTCCAAGGGACATACGGCGCCGGGGCTGTACTCCACATTGGCACAGAGAGGATATTTCCCGGTAGAGGATCTGAAGACACTGCGTCATACGGGTTCTTATCTGCAAGGTCATCCTGATATGAAACACATCCCGGGTGTGGATATGTCCTCCGGTTCTCTGGGACAAGGCATTTCCGCAGCAGTCGGAATGGCAATTTCCGCAAAATTGTCGGGAGATGATTACAGAGTATATACGCTGCTCGGTGACGGTGAGATTCAGGAGGGACAGGTGTGGGAGGCATCCATGCTGGCAGGATTCCGCAAGCTGGACAACCTCGTTGTCATTGTAGATAACAACAATCTGCAGATTGACGGACCGATTTCCGAAGTGAACTCTCCGTATCCGATCGATAAGAAATTTGAGGCATTCAATTTCCATGTAATTACTATCGACGGAAATGATTTTGACCAGATTGACGCGGCTTTTAAAGAGGCCCGCGAGACGAAAGGAATGCCGACCGCGATTATCGCCAGGACAGTCAAGGGGAAAGGCGTATCCTTCATGGAGAATCAGGTAGGCTGGCACGGAGCTGCACCGAATGACGAGCAGTATGCTGTGGCAATGGCAGATTTGGAGAAAGTAGGTGAAGCATTATGTCAGATGTAAAGAAGATTGCAACAAGAGAAAGTTACGGTAATGCTTTGGTGGAATTGGGAAAAGAGCACGAGGATGTTGTTGTGCTGGACGCAGACCTGGCGGCAGCGACTAAGACCGGCGTATTTAAGAAAGCTTTTCCGGAGCGCCATATTGACTGTGGTATCGCGGAGTGTAATATGATTGGTGTGGCTGCAGGTATCGCGACAACCGGAAAAGTGCCGTTTGCGAGTTCCTTTGCCATGTTTGCTGCAGGACGTGCATTTGAACAGGTAAGAAACTCTGTCGGATATCCGAAACTGAATGTGAAAATCGGTGCGACCCATGCGGGAATCTCCGTCGGAGAAGACGGTGCAACCCATCAGTGTAACGAGGATATCGCATTGATGAGAACGATCCCGGGCATGGTAGTTATCAACCCGTCCGATGATATTGAGGCAAAGGCGGCAGTGAAAGCGGCTTATGAGCATCAGGGACCGGTTTATATGCGTTTCGGCAGACTGGCTGTGCCGGTAATCAACGACAACGAGGATTATAAGTTTGAACTTGGCAAGGGTGTGGTGCTGCGCGAAGGCAAGGACGTGACCATCATTGCATCGGGACTTCCGGTATCGAACTGTCTTGAGGCGGCTGAAAAACTGGCGAAAGACGGTATCGAGGCGAAGGTCATCAACATTCACACCATCAAACCGCTGGATGAAGAGCTGGTCATCGCGGCAGCGAAAGAGACCGGAAAAGTCGTTACAGTTGAGGAACATTCCGTCATTGGTGGTTTGGGAAGTGCGGTGTGCGATGTATTGTCCGAGAATGCACCGACAAAGGTGTTGAAAATCGGTATCAACGATGTGTTCGGTGAGTCCGGTCCGGCAGTGGAACTGGTAAAGAAATACGGTTTGGATGCAGACAGCATATATACGAAAGTGAAAGCATTTGTGTAAAGTATCATAGTAAATTCTTTGAATTCAGAAAAGGAGTCCGGCTTGCCGGTCTCCTTTTTCGATTCGTGCAGGCGTGGATGAAAATGTCAGGGGACGATTTTGACGAAAAAATCTGTCGAACTTACCTGACAATAACTGCTAAAATCAGCCTTTTTCTTATGCTATGCTTACCGTGTAACACCGTATCGGAAACTTTTTGCGCAGAAGATTCGGATGCGGGGCAAAAAGAACCGGCGGACAAGCCGCACGGAAAAAAATAGCAGAGGTGAGTAAAAATGGCAAGACAGCTACCCAAAAATGTGCGCCAGATAGGCAATGTGAATGATACACCAAAAATATATGTGGAAGATTATGTGGATACGTTTTTCACACAATTGTGTGAAAAGGCAGGAGAAGAGACAGTCGGTGCATTTTTGATCGGAGATTTTCAGAAAACAGACGAGGAAGAGTATGTTTATATTTACGGAGCGATACAAATGCATACACTGACTACCGACGGAACGGAGTTTGTGCTGTCTGAAGAGACCTGGAAACGGGCGTATGAAGATTGTAAGCAATATTTTGAGGACGGCGAGATGCTTGGCTGGTTTATAGCACGGCCAGGGGCGGTACTGAAACTGGAAAAGAACATCGTCAAACTTCACAGAAAATCATTTCCCAAGAAAAATACAGTGTTCATTTTAAAAGATTCCATCGAAAAAGAAGAACTGTATTATGTACATAAATTCAACGATTTGCTGCCAATCGGCGGACACTATACGTATTACGAAAAAAATCCCTGTATGCAAAATTACATGATTTCCACCAGAAAGAAAAACGGCGCGAGCCCCACAGAGACTGTGGAGGACAGGGCGGCAAAAGATTTCAGAGGCGTGGTGCGCCTTAGGGAGGAACGTCTGCAGCAAAAGAAAACAGCCCGTGCGATGTACAGTTTCAGCGCATGCCTCGTATTGATCGTCGTTATTATGGGGGTGGTGACCATGAATAATTATGACAAAATGAAATCGGTGCAGAAAAGTCTGGACAGCCTCACCGGGGCAGCCTCAGCAGAGAAAAATGATGCTGCGGGAGACAAAATGACAGGTGTGGATGGAAATAGTGCAGCCGGAGAAGGCGCGAGTAACAGCGCAGATGACGGACCGGTTCTGGAGGCAAACGGTAATGTGACGGCAGTGATCGGCGGCGAGGAGAGCAGAGGCGGAAATGACACATCAAATACGCAGGAAACGTCCGGGGCAACAACGGGACAAGCCGGAGCGGAGCAAATCCAGGGGACAGAAAATGGACAGCCTCAGGATACAGAAGGCGCAGGAGCGGACACGGCAATGGGCCAAGGGTCAGAGTCGCCGGGAGAAAATGGAAGTGACGGTGTGTACGTGGTGGAGAAAGGTGATACACTGGCAATGATCAGCCGAAAAATATACGGGGATATTTCTCATGTCGAGGCAATTTGCAAGATGAATGGGCTGGAGGACGGCAATCTCATCTTTGTCGGACAAAAATTGGTGTTGCCGTAACGGGAAAGTGTTGGTATACTTAGAGATGATATGACACGAAAGAAGACGGATAAGGGGAATAACATGGCGAAGAACAAAAATCCAAATATAAAGCTGGTGACCCCGCCTACACTGGAAGAAATCAGACAGAAAAGGCGCAGGATGCGCACTGACAGAATTAAGAGAATCATCACATTTACCATATTGGCAGCGATGACGGTTTATGGCACGTATCTATTGGTTACGAGCCATCCTTACACTTCGATACACCGGGTTGGTTCCTATAAAAAAGAGACCTCGGACAGTAACCATTATCCTGTCTCTTATACACATCTGACGCTGCCGACGATACTCCTTGTGT
>CALZPS010000168.1 GCA_945827765.1 uncultured Lachnospiraceae bacterium
AGATTCCCCGCCTGCGGCGGGTCGCTTTAGCGACACAGTTCCTTTCCGCCGCAGTGCGATCCCCCGGAGGGTTTTGTTGTATCGGGAATAAAGTTTCCGATGCAACAAAAAAAGTGCACCCAAAGGATCCTATCTCGAACGCGAATCTCCTTGGGTGCACAGAATTCTTTATTTTATGCCTCTACGAAAGCATCTTTTCCCATACCACAGATGGGGCAAACCCAGTCTTCCGGCAAATCTTCAAATGCCGTCCCCGGTGCAATCCCTGCATCCGGATCTCCTACCTCCGGGTCATACTCATATCCACATGGCTCACAAATATATTTTTTCATATTCTTCTTAACCTATTCCTTCCGCTATATTTTTATTTGACATTCTAAAATATCATTTTTGAAAACAGTATAGTCATCTATACCTTTTTTATCATACCAAATTTAAGGCTGATCTGCAATATTTATTTCATGAAATTCATATAAACTTCATATAAACTTTACTTCTTTTTCAGTTTGATTTTAATCGCCTGTTTCAATCCATTCGGCAGGATATATTTCAGTTTATCTTCACTCTTAACCATCTTACTGCAGCCCGGATGTTCTCTGTACAGATGAATCGCGTCAAATTCACATTTCGTCGTGCAGACACCGCAGCCGATACATTTGTTCTCATCCACCACTGACGCACCGCAGCTCAGGCATCGTGCAGTCTCCGCTTTGACCTGTTCTTCCGTAAACGGCAGTTTCACATCACGGAATGATTTCTTATGGTCAATGCTTTCATTTTTGCCCGGAATCTGACGGCCGGAATTATCATAGTTTTCCACTTTGATATCATCCTTGTCAAGCTCCACAAACTGACGGCGGTTTCGTCCGATCGTCAGGCTGGAATGCGGCTGTACAAAGCGATGGATTGAAACAGCTCCTTCTTTTCCTGCCGCAATCGCGTCAATCGCGAATTTCGGTCCGGTGTACACATCTCCGCCCACGAAGATATCCGGCTCTGCAGTCTGATAGGTAAGGGCATCTGCCACCGCACCATTTCCGCGTCCGAGCTCTACCTTGGAGCCTTTGAGCAGGTCTCCCCACTCAATACTCTGACCGATACTTAAATATACATGCTCACAAGCCACAGTTATCGTTTCATCTTCGTTATATTTCGGATGAAAACGGTGTTCCTCATCAAACACGGATACACACTTTTTAAAGACGATTCCTGTCACTTTTCCGTTCTCGGTGAGAATCTCTTTCGGTCCCCAGCCACAGTGGATGCTTACGCCTTCTTCCTCCGCCTCAGCGATTTCTTCCTCTGATGCCGGCATGATATCCCGGCTTTCCAGACAGTACATGGAAACCTCCTGCGAGCCACAGCGTCCGCTCGTGCGAGCCACATCAATCGCCACATTTCCACCGCCGACCACCACGGTACGACCCTCAATTTTATAGGATTCATCTGCGGCAACCGTGCGCAGAAGCTCTACCGCCGTCATCACGTCTTCGCTGTCTTCGCCCGGTATACCTGCCATGCGTCCTCCCTGACATCCAATTGCAATATAGAATGCCTTGTAGCCCTGCGCACGCAGCTCATCCAGTGTTACATCTTTGCCGACTTCCACGCCTGTCTTAATCTCCACGCCCATTGCCTTGATGATCTCAATTTCCGCCTCTATGACATCTTTCTCCAATTTAAAGGATGGGATACCATAAGTCAGCATACCGCCTGCTTTCTCATTCTTCTCAAAAACAGTCGGGAAATATCCTTTTTCTGCCAGATAAAATGCACATGACAAACCTGCCGGGCCTGCTCCGATAATGGCAATCTTCTGCGGGAAGGAACCGTTCAGTGAGGGAACCACCTTCTTCGGTATGTAACGTGTCTCTGCCTTCAGATCCTGCTCTGCAATAAATTTCTTCACTTCATCAATGGCAATCGCCTCATCGATCCGTCCGCGGGTACATGCATCCTCACAGCGGCGGTTACAGATACGTCCGCAGATTGCCGGCAGCGGATTCTCCTTCTTGATCAATGCCAGCGCATCCTGATAACGCCCCTGAGCTGCCATCCTCAAATATCCCTGAACCGCAATATGTGCCGGACAGGCAGTCTTACACGGTGCCGTACCGGTATCATAACAGTTGATGCGGTTTTTATCACGGTAATCCTCCGTCCACATATGCGGTCCCCACGGCATCTCAGACGGAAGCGGCTGTTTCGGATACTGCACTTCGCTGCCATCTTTCTTACACAATTTCTGCCCCAGTTTCACCGCTCCTGCCGGACAATATTCCACGCATCGTCCGCAAGCCACACAGTCTTCTTTCGTCACACGTGCCACATAAGCTGAACGTGACATATTCGGAGTGTTGAACAATTGCGAAGTACGCAGTGCATAACAGACATTTACATTACAATTACAGATGGCAAAAATCTTATCCTCACCGTCAATATTCGTAATCTGATGTACAAAACCGTTTTCCTCGCCCTGGCGGAAGATTTCCAATGCTTCCTCACGCGTAATGTAGCGTCCTCCCTTGCCGGTCTCCACCACATAGTCCGCCATATCGCCGACAGCCACGCACCAGCCTTCCGGGTCATCTGCGCAGCCTTCATCAAATGTCATACGGGAGCGGCGGCAGGAACATGGACTTGCCGCATATTTTCCGTCATATTTATCCAGCCAGTGAGAAATATGTTCCACGGAGACAGATTGATTCTCGGTACTGATTGCCTTCTCCACCGGGATAACATGCATGCCGATTCCGGCACCACCCTCAGGTACCATCGGAGTCACTTTTTCCAGCGGCAGCCTCGTCATACGTTCGAAGAAACGTCCCACCTCCGGATGCTCCTCCAGCACTTTTGCATTCATATTGCTGAACTCTGCACTCCCCGGCACGAACATCGGCAGCACATACTGTTTCTCGTGCTGTGGATTCTCCCAGTTATACTCCAACACGCCGTTGAAAGACATCTGTTCCAGCAGTTCTTCCAGATGTCCTCTGTCCATCTTGGTAATCTCCACCATCTGATTTAATGTCTTCGGCTTGCGCACACCCATCTGCAGAGCTACCTCCGCCATCTCATCCGTACACATCGCCGCCAGCCCCCAATACTCCGGGTCATATTTTGTAATCTTCTTCATGCCCAGTTTCTGGGGAATCCGGTCAGTAATCATCTTTGCAAGTTTTACGATCACTTCACGTTCTTCCTCTTTCTCAATAAACTCCGGGACATAACCTGCCATATAATCTGCCATAACCTCTCTCCTCTCTGACTCTACTTTTCTTTCGTTTCCTTTTCTGCATTTTTCTGATTCTGATTTTGACTTCCGGTATGACCAATTCCATTTAGTATCGAATCTCCGGTTGGTAGAATTCAAAAATCACAGCATCATTCCCCTGCTCATTTTTGGGGTCATGCGAGGTCCACGCAACGCGCATCGCCCCCATTTTCTCCGCCATTCTTACCCAAAATGATTTTTCCCCGATACAGTACGCGATAAACTGAGGTCTGCCAATGAAATTCAACATACAATTTCCGGCTATATGCATGATTGTGTTCTTTCCGTTAAATCTTTCCAAAGCCGGTCCCGCCAATTGCCCCCTCAGCACTTCGCGGGCATGGAACCGAAACCATGCCACCATAGCCGGATGAAAGCTCTCGATACAATAATCTCCGGCATAAGCTTTTAACAATGCATATGTTTTTTCACACAATACCCTGTTCCGTTTGCCAGTTTTTAATTCTACAATCAGAGGTCCCCTGCCGTCAACACACGCAAGCACTTCGGAGAACAACGGAATCGTGTATTCTGTCTCACACAGCCGGAGCGTTTGAAGTTCTTCGTATGTCATCTCATCCACCCTGGCATCGACTCCGCAGACACGATTCAATGTATCATCATGAAACACAACTACCTGCCCATCCTTTGACAGCTGAACATCCAATTCGATACCGTATCCGCGCACCGCTGCGGCCTCAAATGCGGCAAGTGAATTTTCCGGTATGCTTTTATCCTCTGTATGTAAACCCCGGTGAGCAAAATTTCTGCGAATAAAAGGTGCTTTCTTTTCTTCCGACGCTTTGTATGGGGCAATCAGGAAAAACGGCATGGCCAAAGCCGCTGCTCCTGCCATCAAAATACCTCCGTGTTGTTTCATAACATAAATGGATACCTCCTTTGTTTCTATACTTTTATCATGAGTTTTAAGCCTTGCGGTTTTCTGTTCTGCTCCCATTGGCTATAACTACAATTATTTTACCACTTTAGCTGCCTGCACGTCAATGCAGCCACGCAAGTTTGTTACAATTCGTTACAATTTGTTACAATTTTTGGAGTCAATGTGAGTCAAGGAACCTGTCCCCAATGGTACAATGGTACCCTTGAATTCCCTTGTATAATCTATAAAAATATAGTAAAATAAA